>JAGNMH010000508.1 GCA_017991275.1 Acidobacteriota bacterium | reverse complement strand
GCGTCGCTGTGAAAAAGCACGGTCGAGCCATCCACGCTCTCTCGAGCAGAGATTTGCTGTCTGACAGCTCGCTGCACTTGACCAACGGCCCAATCCTCCGAATCTTGTGCCATAACCGGACTCAGACCTACGCTTGTCAGCATAACGGCGAGTAACGTAAATGCTGCATATAGCCAAGCGCCATTCATTAAGTTATGAATTCGTATTTTTTTCATGATTTTTTCCTTTGTAGTTGCTGAATAATTTCCAGCCAAACGCCGGGGGGCTGCACAGCTAGACAATTACAAAAATAAGTCTGACTAGTCGCTGAGGTAAAACGGGTGGAAGACTGCTCCCATTTGTGGCAATCCTCCACCCAGAAAGAAGCGGAGTCCAATAGCTGTCCTCACACTTCTGGCCGGAGTTGATTGATCCCCTGCAATCACTCCGATCACAAAAATTTTATTTCGTGTTTCAGAAGTGATGATGGCCCAATTCACGCTTTCGCCAAGTCACCCGAAATTGGTTTTCGCGGAAATTCTTGGATTTGCCATCATCACTTCTGAAACACGACCAAAACTTCTACTTCTTACCTTATCTGGCCTAATTTATGCCTATCGCAGATGTATTAAATTCTTTGACTAAGTTCGGCAACAGGCAGATATTTTGGCCTTCTATTGATGTCCGTAATTCCTGGCGGTTCCAGAGCTTGATCTACTTGCTGCTGGGCGGCGCTCCTTGTCTTGCCCAGTACCTCGGCGATCTCGCAAATCAAGAGCGTTCTCGCCCTTGTCAGCGCCCAACTCTCACGGAGCGTGAGCGCCTTCGTCTTGCCTAACTCTGTCAGGGATTCAACAATCTCAGCCAGATCAAATGCTGATCCCGATGTGAATCGTTGCAGAGTGTCACTGGCACGCTGCTTCTGATTCTTCGCTATTTCGGACTTCATCTTTAACTTGTTTATCAGCTTCGGGATTTCGGATTTCTTCAGCAGTAGCCGAATGCCCATTGCCTGAACTCTATCCACGGGGACAAACAATTCCCCGCCTCTATCATCTAGGAGCCTCAATTGATAGAAACTTTTGGAAATGCCAGCAACAACCTTCTCGACGATCGAGCTAATCAGGCAAGGGCCTTGACACGGATAAACAACTTTATTCCCAACTGTCAGTATCATTGAAACTTCCTTCTCTTGCTTGATTTACGATCTTAAATCGAATGCTTGCGCAGTTACTTTAGATCCTTACCCGTCGGCCTGTGACCAGGTTATAGACCAACACGATTGCCGCAATAACGAGCAGCGTGTGAATAAGTGAACCACCGACGCCACCAACGACGCCCAACAGCCAGAGTACAAGCAGAATTACCAAAATCGTCCAAAGCATAATTAAAGTTACCTCTAAGGTTTAGTTTTCACCGACAACGTTAGAATTGAATGTGCCTATGCACTAACTCCACGTTGCCTTCTACTCAAAGGATAAACGGATTTGGAAGAAGTTTCCGTTCAATATTGGACAAAGTTGGAAGTAGTTACTGTTTAGGATTGAGGAGAGGGGCCGCAAATCCGTGCTGAAGTGCTAGGCGATCTGAGCAAGGTAGGTGGTGAGTTTCTGTTCTTTAACAATGAGGAAGTGATCTTCGTTCATCTCAATCAATCCCAGATTCCGAAAGCGCTGCATAAAGACGCTGATCCGTGGGCGTGTCGTGCCGACCATCTCTGACAACTCTTCGTGCGAAATTTTCGGTTCGATACGTATGCTGCGAGGGTCTTTCTTGCCCATGGTGCGCGCCAATCGTAGTAAGGTCTTACCCAGACGTTGTTCACTGTCCACAGTCACCAGATCAGCAATGACCTGTTGCTGGTCGGCAATACGCACTGCCAAATACTGGACAAAGCCTTCAAACAGTGAATCGCGGCCTAACCGCGCAAAGAACTTGGAGCAAGGGATTTGTTTTAAGATCGTCTTTTCCATCGCGGTCGCCGTTTCCAATCTTGATGGCAAGCCGGACAAACACAATTCGCCAAAAATATCTCCAGCAGTGTGGATGGCCAACAGACACTCTCTTCCATCAGTCGAGATCATCAGCAACTTTACCTGCCCGCTTTCAATGAAGTAGACCATTTCGTCCTGATCACCACAGGTGTATACGTGGTTGTGTTTATCAATCGTGATGGCGTGCGAGTTCAGAGTTTCGTTCAGCAAAGAATCCCGCAATTGCATTTTGAACAGGTCAGATTGAGGTGTTTCTTGAATCATGGTCGTGTCCACTAACCTGATCGCTCTAGTGAAATAAGCTGCCTAGTCGTGTGTTTTATGACCGATCACGTGAATGCACAAGCCGGCGTACACGATCCGAAAACAGTACGTCTATCTTTTTCGGCTCGATCACCGCCGTTACTTCACCAATACCAAACTTAGGATGCAGCATCGCCTGCCCTTTCCGGTAAGTACGCGTCCAATCGTAAGGCGAACCGGTTCTGGCTGAAGCTGTTTTCTCTGCCTCGGTCTTAATGCTTTTGAACCTGCCGTTTGTGCCGCACTGCGGACAATTTACCCGCGTCACCTGCCCACGCTTGCCAACAGAAAGCACCACATGCCCCTTCTCTTCCCCACAAACCTTGCACAACTGTTCTACCCGATCACCAACCGTGTATTGATGTTGTTCCATAGACTTGCCTCGTTTCAGAAAACCAGAAATGTGTTCCCGGTTTGAATTGCCAATAGCTCCCACTATTGAATCTTGTCTAGCTTACTGACGCAGACTTATTTGCGTCCTCGCTCATTGCCATTACTCGTTTCAATTCCCTTCCCGCGATGCCAAAAAACAGAGCCATCTGCTTGATCTGCTCCTGCTTTGTTCGATCCTCCGGGGTCGCGCAAAACCGCTCGATCCCAGGGGCAAAGTCAACGCATCGCATCTTTTTTGGAGTCTTGTGGCCGTTGTAACAACTGCCATCCGATTGCTGGAGCACGCACAATTCACACAATGTCATTAACTCACCACATTTCACATTGGCCTTACCGGAGTAGGTTCGGCACAGATAACGCAAAACGCTCCTGGCCGAAAATTTACGGCCAGGAGCGTCCTGTTCAAATAAAGTTATTTGATCAGCCTGGGATGCGAATTTAGTAACGTGAACGTCCGCCGCCGCCTCCAAATCCGCCGCCGCCACGATTTTCGCGCGGCTTGGCTTCATTAACGGTCAGACTGCGACCGTCAACTTCTTTGCCGTTAAATTGAGAGATGGCAGCTTCGCCTTCGGCCTTGGATCCCATTTCAATAAACCCGAAGCCACGCGGGCGATCGGTTTCGCGGTCTGTTACCAGCGAGACGGATTCAACCGTTCCCGCCTGTGAAAAAAGACCTTGCAAATCTTGGTCGGTAGTTTGGAAAGAGAGATTGCCAACGTAAAGTTTCATGGACATTAAAGTATACCTTTTCCCCGATCAGGGGATTGAGAGAAGCTTCGAATTAAAGTGGCTTCGAGGTACGGTGGCAGCGAAGGCTTGATTTCGGGCGCTCTGGTAAGAGCAGCTTCTAAAGTTGTGGTTTTACCAGCTCCCGGACTTTATCTAATTGCGCTGCTGCTAACATTGACAGACAACAACGCGTCACCGTCGCGATACGAGAGAAGGAATGACTTGACGGACAATGCGCTATATCACACCAAGTTGCAAGGCAGTAATTCAATGATCAAAATCCAAGCGCTTTCAAAATGGCTTCATGATCGGCGGGCACTTGAGTAAATGCGTTGGCATAATTCGATTGCAACTCGACTTTGTTGCCGTTTTTGTCTGGGTAACTTAGAGAGCTGCGATGGTAATTGACCGTGTAATCAGGGTCTTTCAGAACATGACCTGTCAGCAAAGCCAGCACGTCTTCGTCCGGATTGATCGTTCCGGCAGCAACCAGTTTCTTGATTCCGGCCAGCGTCACTGCTGAAGCCGGTTCGCAACCTATTCCTTCTTTGCCGATGACGGCCTTGGCATCGGCGATTTCCTGCTCGGTGACGGACTCGACTTCGCCGCCTGACCACCGCAAAGCGCGCATGGCTTTCGGCCACGAAACCGGATTGCCGATTTTGATCGCAGTTGCCATGGTGAATGCGTGCGACACTGGCTCGAACTTTAAGTCCGACGCTTCCTTATTTTCGCCGGTCTGTGACCAATAACGATAAAGCGGATTCGCACCTTCGGCCTGGATAATCGTGATCTTGGGCATTTTTTCAATCACGCCGCGTTCCAGCAGTTCGTGAAAACCTTTTGCAATTGCCGAAGAATTTCCAAGATTCCCCCCCGGCACGACAATTCGATCAGGGACCTGCCAACCGCGCTGTTGCGCCAATTCAAAGGCAATGGTTTTCTGCCCTTCCAGTCGAAACGGGTTGACGGAATTCAGCAAATAAATCGGAGTTTCGTTGGCAATTTCGCGCACCAATCGCATTGCGTCGTCGAAATCACCTTCAAGTTGCAAAACCTGCGAACCGTAATCCAGCGCCTGCGACAATTTGCCGAGCGCAATCTGTCCCGAAGGAATAAAGACAAACGACTTCATTCCGGCTCGCGCCGCATAAGCCGCCATCGAAGCCGACGTGTTGCCCGTGCTGGCACAAGCAACACTGGTTGCTCCCAAACGTTTGGCTTGAGTAATGCCGGTCGTCATTCCCAAATCTTTGAACGAACCGGTCGGATTCATTCCCAGATGTTTGAATGCCAGCCGATTCATACCCGCATAACCGGCAGAGCGCGGTGCTTCCCAAATCTGCGTATTCCCTTCGGTCAGGGTGATGATTTCGGATTCGTCCGCGTCCGGCAGCAGTTCACGAAACCGCCAGACGCCGCTCTGGTCTGTCGGTTTTGGTGATGCGCGCCGCCAGTC
>JAGNMH010000507.1 GCA_017991275.1 Acidobacteriota bacterium | reverse complement strand
ACAAGGTTTTATGACAACGGATTACGACGTAACGATCATCGGCGGCGGGCCAACGGGATTGGCCGCCGCCGTTTATACTGGTCGTTCGCTGTTGCGGACGCTGGTGTTGGAAAAACAATTTTGCGGTGGCCAGATTATCAATTCGGCGGCGATTGATAATTACCCCGGATTTGCCGACGGCATTTCCGGGTACGATTTCACTCAGGCTTTCGTCAAACACGCCAAACGTTTTGGCGCCGAAATCCGCGAAGGTTACGGCGCTGAAAAACTGATTCCGAACCCGGATGGCACATTCACGATTGAACTTACCGGCGGCGGCGTGGTCACGACAAAAACAGTGATTCTGGCGATGGGCCGTCACCCGCGGCGGTTGGAGGTTCCGGGTTACGATAAATTCTGGGGCCGCGGCGTCAGCGTTTGCGGAACCTGTGACGGCGCTTTTTTCAAAAATGTGCCGATGGCTGTTGTCGGCGGCGGAAACTCCGCAGTCGAAGAAGGAGCGTTTCTGACGCGCTATGCTTCGGAAATCAAATCCATCCATCGCCGAGACCATTTCACCGCCCAGAAAATCCTGATCGAAGAATATCTGCACAACCCGAAAGTCCAACCGCTGTGGAATTCGACCGTCGAAGAAATCTTCGGCGACAAGGAAGTCGAGGGAGTTCGCATTCGGAATCTGCTGACCGGCGAAAAGCAGGAATTCCCGGTCAAAGCCGTCTTCGTTTTAATCGGCTGGCTGCCGAATTCCGATCTGGTCAAAGAGATGATTGAGTTGGATTCCGAAGGCCGCGTCATAGTCAACGAACTGATGGAAACAAAAGTCCCAGGTTTGTATGCGGCAGGCGACCTGTGTGTCCGCCCGATTTACCAGTTGGCCAATGTCGTGGCCGATGGAGTGCAGGCGGCTGTTTCGATTGAAAAGTACCTGGAAGGCAAAAAGTAATTACGAACCCTTAAACTGTCCACGAAGTACACGAAGGGTCACGAAGACGCAGCAAAGCTTTGTGTTCCTTCGTGTTTCTTCGTGGAGGAAGACAAAAGCATGAATCTAGCAATTATCGGAGCGCAGTGGGGAGACGAAGGCAAAGGCAAGATTGTTGATTTGATCGCGCCGCATTTCGACATCGTCGCCCGTTATCAGGGAGGCCACAATGCCGGCCATACCGTCATCATCCGCCGCAACGGCGAAGATCAGAAGTTCGTTTTGCATCTGATTCCTTCCGGCATTACCCATCCGGGCAAAACCTGTGTCATAGGCAACGGAGTTGTCGTTCATCCCGGCGCGTTGCTGACCGAAATTGACGAGCTTCGCGCCAAAGGAATCGAAGTCAGCGCATCGAATCTGTTGATCAGCAACCGTGCACATTTGATTTTGCCGCATCACGTTGCCCTGGATCGCGCCATCGAAGCCAATCGCGGAGGAAACGCCGTCGGTACAACGATGCGCGGCATCGGCCCGGCTTACGAAGAGAAAATGGCGCGCCGAGGCATTCGCGCCGGCGACCTGACCAACTCCGCAGCACTGGCCGAAAAACTGGCGCGTAACACCGAACAAGCCAATCGTTTGCTGAAGATGCTGGGCGGTGAACTGGTGGACGAAAAACAGTTGATCGAAGACGGGTTGCGTTGGAGCGAATTACTTGCACCTCACGTTACCGACACGACCTATTATTTGAATCAAGCTACTCGGCAAGGTAAATCTTTGTTACTGGAAGGCGCACAGGCTGTTATGTTGGACATTGACCACGGAACCTATCCGTTTGTTACTTCGTCCAGTTCTGCGGTTGGTGGAGCTTGCACCGGCGCTGGCATTCCGCCATCGGCAATCAACGCCACTATCGGAGTTATCAAAGCCTACACTACCCGTGTCGGCGGCGGCCCTTTCCCGACTGAACTCACCGATGCGCTGGGCGAAGCCATTCGCACCAAAGGCGGCGAATACGGAGCTTCGACCGGACGCCCGCGCCGCACAGGCTGGTTTGACGGAGTCATCGCGCGTTACGCTGTGATGGTCAACGGGTTGAATGCCCTGGCGCTGACCAAGCTTGACGTGCTGGACGATCTGGACGAAATAAAAATCTGTGTAGCTTACAAAGTTAATGGCCAGGTAACAGAGCAAGTACCTTACGACCCGGATCAAATGAACGCCGCCGAACCCGTTTACGAAACAATGCCCGGCTGGAAATCCCAAACCGTAGGCATTTCGAACTTCGCCGAGTTACCCGCGCGCGCCAAAGAGTACGTCAATCGGTTGTCGGAACTTTCCGGCGCTCCTTTCGCGTTTGTCTCCACCGGAGCCGAACGCAACGAAACCATTATTTCGACGGAGGTGTTGGCCGGTTGCGGCTTGCAATTGACCATTTAAGCTGTCGCTCTGGCGAAAGAGGAATCCAGCGGACTGCGGACTCCCAGTCCGCCGCGGTTCAACACGTGGGTGTAAATCATCGTCGTGCTGACATCTTCGTGGCCCAGCAGTTCCTGAACCGTGCGAATGTCGTAACCTGATTCCAGCAAATGAGTGGCAAAGCTGTGGCGCAGAGTGTGGCAGCTTCCGTGTTTGGTGATGGCAGCCTTTCTCATCGCTTCTTTCATCGCTTTCTGCAGCACGGATTGGTCAAGGTGATGCCTTCTTTCGATGCCCGAACGCGGGTCAATCGAACGCTTCGGAGCGGGAAAGGCGTATTGCCACTTCCATTCTTTTTCAGTCTGCGGGTACTTCTTGCTTAAAGCAAATGGCAATCCAACGTTGCCAAAACCTTCCTGCAAATCCGTTTCGTGAGACTGTTTTACTTTCAGCAGATGTTCGCGCAGAGCTTCTTTCAAACTCAGCGGTAACATTGTTACTCTGTCTTTGCTGCCTTTGCCTTCACGGATGGTGATTTGGTTACTCTGGAAATCAATGTCCTTTACTCTCAGCCGTAGTAACTCAGTCAACCTCATTCCCGTACCATAAGGCAGGCTGGCCATTAACAACTTCCCGCCTTCCATTTGCGCCAAAATTCGTTGTACTTCTTCTCGCGTGAAGACGACCGGCAGCTTGGCAGGCTTCTTCGCCGGCTGCAGATCGCCAATCATTGGCAACTCAATCTGCAAAACTTCGCGGTACAAAAACAAAATCGAATGTAACGCCTGGTTCTGTGTCGAAGGCGCTACGTTACGTTCTGTCACCAGATAAGCCAGAAAAGCGCGAATCTCTTCCGCTCCCATGTCTTTCGGGTGACGTTTGTTATGAAACAGTATGAATCGCTTTGCCCAATCGCTGTAGGTCTGTTCGGTGCTGTAACTCATTCCGCGCAAACGGATGGTTGTTCGCATCTGATCCAGCAGTTTTGGCGGTTGAGATTGACCTGTGACGGCAGGCTGATTGAGAGGATTGGTTGCCATAAAAAACCTCCAAAGTGATTTTTTTTGTAACTGCTCAGCCCCAATGGGGCGAAATGTAGTAGGCCAGTGCAACGCACTGGATAGCAAGTTACTTCAAGCCCTGAAAGGGCGAAATAACACGGCTGCCCATTTCGCCCTTTCAGGGCTTTGAGACCCCTCTGACCGTTTCCCGGTGCGCTGCACCGGGCTACTTCATGCCGCCCCGTTGGGGCTAAGCAGTTACTTTTTTCAGAAAGGGAAGCAAATGATTGCGTGATCCGGCGGGCGTGATTATACTCGCGCCCGTTCCACAGCAAAACTCTCTGGCAAAAAGAAAATCAGTATTCTTCAAAGGTGACGCGATGATGCGAACCCGCTTGATACGACAACCCGGTCAACCCGGAACCAAGAAACTGGTCGAACAATACGGCGCAGAATTGGTCTGCGTTCGGTATCGTTACGACGATCAACGCGGTAAACGTTACAAAACCATCGAACTCATCATCGAAGAATCCGCTTACGTTCCGCCACCCAAACTCAAACCGGACAGCATTGTTGGCTTACGCATTGCGCTGACCGAAACCGTCTTGCAAAAGAAAGTGAAGCAAGCTGGCGGTATTTGGAATCGAAACCGCCAACTTTGGGAAATCCGATATGCCCGAGTTGTGGAATTGGGCTTGGAAGGGCGAATCGAATCCGGCGAACGATCTACTAATAGATCGTTCGTAGAAGCGACCAAACGATCTACTAATAGACCGTAATGGCTATTAGTAGATCGTTTGGTCAGTAGAATTCATGTTAGCCAGCCTTCCGCAAAATTGTCGGTCGCAAGGGCAAAGCAGCCAGAGGAGTTCAGCAATGTTGAGAATCATAAAATGCACGGGAAATATTTTCTGGCTGTCGCTAGTAATTTGTTTGGCTGGTGCTCAAACTGACATTGTGCCAAACACTTGGCTTGGTGTGTGGAAGCTCAACGCTGCAAAATCGTCCTTTGACGAACGCGCTCTCGTGACGATTACTGATCAAACACTGATGCTCAGTGCAACGCAAAAGGAATTAACCGTGACGGGCGACACAACACTACCGGATGGTCGTCGTCTTGCCGAAACATCGAGGGTACAACTCAATGGCAAGGAAACCGTCGTTGCTACCGACATCGTTGCGTCCTTCAAGCGAATAGATGATAGGGGCTTTGAGATAACTGTTACGGCACACACACCTGTTGGTAAAGGAATCGGGGTGAATCATTTTGTCTTTTCACCCGACGGTAAAACGCTAACTGAAACAAAGACACAAACTCTCAAAGCAGCCGTGTCCGAAGGTAGCGACCCAGAAAAAGCAGCGGTAATAAGAACTTCCAAATCAGTTCTTGTCTTCGAGAAACAAGAATAAGGCGTGCGACCACACCAAGCTGGCTAACATCCATTGCACCGGAGCGCGCCCCACAGGTCGTCCGTAAATCAGCGTCACAGGGGCGCGCCCGGTGAACGCTTTGTTATGCGT
>JAGNMH010000506.1 GCA_017991275.1 Acidobacteriota bacterium | reverse complement strand
GAATCACCCTCTCGCCGAAGTCTTCGGATTTCCGGCAGCGAACCAAAGCGACACTGCGCGGCGTTATCGTGAACACAGGCTCTGCCCGTTCAATAACAGAGTCCCAAATTGCACGAAGCAAAGCGAACGACCCGCTCGGCGTGTGCAGCGTTTATGACGGAGACAACGTGACAATCACTTGTCCGATTCGTTTCCGCGAAAACTGGTTGATTGCTGAACACGCTGCCGCGTTTTTCTTTGGCAAAGACGTGAAGTGGACTTCGCTGACTGAAGTTCGACTCAACGACAAGAATGGTCGGTCGGCTGGGAACATTGACGTAGTGCTGGTGGCTTATGACGAACAGGGCAGAGTGATGGATTTTGGCTCGCTCGAACTTCAGGCGGTTTACATTTCCGGCAACATTCGTCGCCCGTTCCAGAAGTTTATGAACGACACAGCAGTCAGCGATTTTGATTGGACGAAAGAACGAAACTACCCGCGTCCTGATTACCTGTCTTCATCCAGAAAACGTCTTGCTCCGCAGATGATCTTCAAAGGTGGAATCCTGAAAACCTGGAACAAGAAACAGGCTGTAGCTGTGGACAGTGGCTTTTATTCAACACTGCCATCGTTGAAACAGGTCGCGCCTGAAAAAGCCGACATTGCCTGGTTGATTTACGATCTGAAGTTGAATGAACAGAAGCAGAGTTACGAACTAAGTCTTCACGAAACCGTTTACACAGAATTCGCCAGCGCGCTCAGTCAGATCACGACAACTGAAGCTGGCCCGATAGATAACTTTGTTCATCATCTTCAGGAAAAACTGGACGAACGATTGGAAGGCAATACGCCGGAAGCTCCAACTCTGAGCGATGTGATTTTGTCCTGAACTATGGCTTTTTCGCAGCAACAAAACTTGTTCGAGTCAGGGCGCACAAGGCCAGTCATCAACGTAGCCTCAGTGCCGCAACGTAGTCCGTTTCGTTACCCGGGCGGCAAAACCTGGCTTGTGCCTTACATCCGAAGCTGGCTGAAAAGTTTGAAGACTCGCCCTACGCTTTTTGTGGAGCCATTTGCCGGAGGCGGCATTGTCAGCTTAACCGTGGCCGCCGAAAACCTGGCGGAGCGAGTTTTGATGGTTGAGTTAGACGAACAGGTGGCGGCGGTTTGGCAAACGATCCTGGGCGGAGACGCAGGTTGGTTGGCGGAACAAATTGTCTCTTTCAAGCTAACTTCGGAAAATGCTGCCGAAGCTCTTTCCACGCCAACTCAATCAATTCGTGGCCAGGCTTTTCAAACCATTCTGAAAAACCGAATTGCTCATGGCGGAATACTCGCGCCAGGCGCAGGCATCATCAAAGACGGCGAGAACGGCAAAGGCATTCGGTCTCGCTGGTATCCTGAAACGCTCAGAGATCGCATTCTGGGAATTGAAGCATTGAAGGAACGCATCACGTTCGTTCAGGGCGATGGAGTTTCCGTGATGCGCGAACACGCCAAACTTCAATCAGCCGCTTTCTTCATTGACCCGCCTTACACAGTTGATGGAAAGAAAGCTGGAAAGCGGCTTTACACGCACAGCGAACTTAACCATCAATCGTTGTTTGAAGTGACCGCCTCTTTAGCCGGAGATTTTTTGATGTCTTATGACAACGCCGACGCAGTGCGCCAGTTGGCCAGTCAACGCGGCTTCAATACTCAGCTTGTAGCTATGAAAAACACTCACCACGCAAAGATGAGTGAACTACTGATTGGCCGCTTGGATTGGCTGTATTCGTAGCTTGCCCAATCACTTCCTTACTGCTTTCCCTTTCGCGGTTTTGGTCGCTTTCTTTTTAACGGTTTTGCTAGCGACAGCTTTGACCGTAATGGGCTTGCCATTGTTACTGGCCTTTGGGGTTTCAGCCACAGGCAGCAAAGCTTCGTCGAAGACTTGCAGGACGTTTTCGACGAAGACGAATTCCATATCTCGCTTCGGTTCTTCGGGCACGTCTTCCATGTCTTTTTTGTTTTGAGCGGGCAGGATGATTTTTTTGATCTGCGCCCGGTGCGCGGCCAGCACTTTTTCTTTCACGCCACCAATGGCCAGCACATTTCCGCGCAAAGTTATCTCTCCGGTCATGGCTACGAGTTTGTTGATCGGGCGTCTGGCCAGAACCGACACCAGCGCCGTGGCCATGGTTATTCCAGCCGAAGGGCCGTCTTTTGGAATTGCGCCTTCGGGGATGTGCAGGTGGATGTCGGTTTTGGTGAAGGCGTCTTCTTCGATGCCCAGTTCTTTGGCGCGCGATTTGGCGAACGAATACGCCGCGTGAGCCGATTCGCGCATAACTTCGCCAAGCTGTCCGGTCAGTTGCAACAAGCCTTTGCCGCGCATTGCCAGGGCTTCGATGAACAGAATGTCTCCGCCGGTCGAAGTCACTGCCAATCCCGTAGCCACACCGATTTGATCGTGTTTCAACATCTCGTCGAGTTCTATTTTGGCCACACCTAGAAAATCGTTCAGGTTTTCGGGCGTGACTTTGACCAACTCTTTGTTGCCTTCGGCTACTCGGCGAGCGACTTTGCGGCAGATTTTTCCGATTTCGCGTTCAAGCTGGCGCAATCCGGATTCCCGCGTGTATTTGGCAATCGCGTCGCGCAGAGCGGCTTCGCTGATGGCCAGGTTTTCCGGCTTGATGCCGTTTTCATCCATCTGTTTCGGCAATAGATGGCGCAGGATGATTTGCAGTTTTTCTTCTTCGGTGTAACCCGACAACCGAATGACTTCCATGCGGTCGCGCAATGCGGGCTGAATCGTGTCCATCACATTGGCCGTAGTCATAAACATCACGTTCGACAGATCAAACGGCACATTCAGGTAATTGTCGCGGAAGCTGTTGTTCTGTTCGGGGTCTAAAACTTCCAGCAGAGCCGATGACGGGTCGCCACGAAAATCCGAGTTGACCTTGTCAATTTCGTCCAGCATCAACAGCGGATTGTTCGTGCCTGCTTGCTGGACTGATTGAATGATTCGCCCCGGCATGGCGCCCACATAAGTTCGGCGATGACCACGAATTTCCGCTTCATCGTGAACCCCTCCCAAGCTCAGTCGCACGAATTTGCGATTCAGCGCTTTGGCAACCGAACGACCGAGTGACGTTTTGCCAACGCCCGGAGGGCCAACCAGACAAAGTATGGAGCCTTTCGGTTTTTCTTTGATCTTGCGAACTGCCAAAGCCTCGATGATTCGCTCTTTGACTTTTTCCAGACCGTAATGGTCTTCGTTCAGAATGTCTTCGGCTTTTTTCAGATCAAGATTTTCTTTGGACGATTTCGACCACGGCAGCGCGACCATAATGTCCAGCCAGTTTCGCAGCGTGCCGGTTTCAGCCGCGTCGGGATGCATTCTTTCCAGCTTTTTCAACTGGCGCTCAACCTCTTCTTCGACAGCTTTGGGCATTTTGCATTTGCCCATTTTTTCACGGTACTGGGCAATGTCTTCGGTCAGTTCGTTGCCTTCTCCCAGTTCAGTTTGAATGGCTTTCAATTGCTGGCGCAGATAAAACTCGCGCTGCGAACGGTCAATTTCGTTTTTGGCCTGAGAGTTAATTTCCTGCTGAACAGTCAGAACTTCAATCTCTTTGTTCAGCAGTTCGTTGACGCGATGCAGTCGAGGAATGATTTCCACTGTTTCCAAAACAGACTGGGCATCTTCGACTTTCAGTTCCAGGTTTGAAGCTGCCAGGTCGGCCAAGCGCGCAGGCTCTTCGACAGTTGTGACAATGGCCATCACTTCCGGCGACACATTTTTGCCAAGCCCCACGGCTTTATCCAGAGAGCCGCGGACGTTGCGCGTCAGGGCTTCCAGTTCCAAAGTCTGTTCAGGCGCAATCTCTTTTAACTCTTCTATACGGGCGTGCAAAAAGCCCACAGCATCATCCAGGTAATTGACCTTTGCACGGGCAATGCCCTGCACCAGAATGCGGATGCGGCCATCGGGCAACTTCAGCATTCTCATAATGATCGCCACCGTTCCAACATCGTAAAGCTCGCCGGGTTTTGGCTCTTCGTTATCCGGGTCTTTCTGTGCAGCCAGCATGATCATGCGATTTTCGGCCAAAGCCTGATCCACCGCTTTGATCGAACGTTCGCGACTGACAAACAGCGGCACGATCATAAATGGAAAAATTACTATGTCGCGCAATGGCAATACCGGGAGCGAATCCGGCACTTTCAATTGTTCTTCAATCGAGTCAGGAGGAACGGTTTGTAATTTATCTTCTTGTTCAGCAGTTGTAGACATAATTGCTTAGCAGTTTGCGGTTCGCAGAACACCTTAAATAAAAAATCCGTGTGCTTTGAACTGCCGGTTCATTCAGTAATTGGAATTATAATTTCTTTCCCGCAAGTTTTCGTTTTTGGCAAATGAATTTGCAGTACGCCTTCAAACATCTTGGCCGTCACCTGATCAGGCTCTATTTGCCACTTGAGAGACAGATTAAATGCAAAATTGCCATAGCTGCGTTCCAGACAAATAAAGCGCATTGGGCGTTCAGCTTCAGACAGCAACTTTGCAGTTGGGTTTGCACGTTCTTTTTGTCCTTCAACCTTCAAAACGTTATCAACAATTTTGGTGCGAATCTGGTCAATCGCCACTCCGGGCAGTTCAACGTTGACCGACACTGCGTCTTCGGTTTCGCAAACATCAACGGGCGGAACCCAGGTATTAGGACTGGAAGCCAGGGCGCGAAGCTCATCCAGGCGAACCAACATCCGCCGTAAATGTGCCCGCAATTGTTCAGATAATTCGGCCGTCAGAGGACTGAGCCGACCAGTGACAATAGCCATAATAGTAAAGTCAGGAAAACAGGTTCGTAATCTTCATCAACTCAAGTTAACTCAGGTCAGTGATATTACCGTGTGGG
>JAGNMH010000016.1:2152-18479 GCA_017991275.1 Acidobacteriota bacterium | reverse complement strand
AGCGCGTGGCTCTGCGCAAAGTAACGTTGGAAGTCGGCGATGTCAGCCAGACAGTCACGGGGACGGCGGAGACAGCACTGGTTAAAACCGAAAGCGCCGAACGCGCCGGGTTGATTGACGAACAACAGATTCAGAACATTGCGCTGAAAGGTCGTGATTATCTGGGCATGGTTCGCCTGTTGCCAGGTGTAGTTGATACTGCCAACCGTGAAGCCCCCGGATGGAATAATCTGGGCGGCATTACCATCAACGGTAGTCGTGGCGGCACGCTCAATTTGACGCTGGACGGCGTTTCGAGTCTCGATACCGGTTCACAAGGGGGGCCATATCTCGCGCCAGGTCTGGACGCCATCGGCGAAGTCAAAGTGCTGCTGACCAACTATCAGGCCGAATATGGCCGCAGCAGCGGCGGAACAATCAACGTTGTCATCAAAAACGGTACCAAGGATTTTCACGGCGGAGGCTTTTATTTCAAACGCCACGAACAGTTCAACGCCAACGAGTATTTCAACAACGCGCGCGGCATTGACAAGCAACGTTACCGGTTCAATTACTGGGGCGGCAATATCGGTGGCCCGGTGATCATTCCGGGCACGAGCTTTAACAAAGACCGCAACAAGTTGTTCTTCTTTTGGTCGCAGGAGTTTTTACCGCGCCGTTACCCGACCCGGCAAGGGACACTGAATTACCCAACGGCGCTGGAACGCGCGGGCGATTTTTCGCAGAGCTTTTCCGGTGTGAACGCGGCAG
Organism: Acidobacteriota bacterium; assembly: GCA_017991275.1. Taxonomy (GTDB): domain Bacteria; phylum Acidobacteriota; class Blastocatellia; order RBC074; family RBC074; genus RBC074. The sequence goes on along the minus strand of JAGNMH010000016.1, from coordinate 17,729 downwards.
GCGTGCCAAATAAGTTTTACATCCGCGATCCCCTGAAAACCGGGAACTGCAATGCCAATGATCAAACGGCTTGTTTCCCCGGCAATATCATTCCGGCCAATCGGATTGACGCGAACGGGCAGAAGCTGCTGAGCCTTTTCCCGCTGCCAAACTTCAACAATCCGACTTACGCCTTCAACAATGTCTTCCAAAGCACGGTTGACCAGCCACGCCGCGAAGAGATTTTGCGCATGGACTGGAATATATCAGCGAAGACGACTTTCTATGCGCGCGGCATTCATAACAACGAGCAGTACAAAGGCGATTTCAATTTTGTGCTTGCGTCGAATGTCTGGCCGCAGTTTCCTATCAAGTATCAGATTAAGAGCGAAGGTTTGGTCTCGACACTCATCCACACCTTCGATCCGACGCTGACCAACGAATTCACTTTCGGCATCAACCGAGCGTTGCAAACCGTCGAGCCCCTCAATCAAGCTGGTGTTGACAGGAACGACCGCACGAAGGTCGGGTTGTCGCTGCCGCAATTCTTCCCGGGCAGCAACAAACTGAACCTGATTCCCAACGCAACCTTTGGCGGCGTGACGAATGCGCCGCAATTCAACATCGAACAACGCTTCCCGTTCTTCGGCACGAATAACATCTGGAACTTCTCGGACAACCTGTCCAAGATTTGGGGCAAACACAATCTGAAGACCGGCTTCTATTTGGAATACACAACGCGTAACGCGGCGCGCGCCTCGGCTTTCAACGGCACGTTCAGCTTCAATAACAACAATAACAATCCGCTCAACACGGGCCATCCGTTTTCAAATGCGCTGATTGGATCAGTTGATTCCTACACCGAAGCCAATGGCAAATTGGACGCCCACGCGCGTTACAAAAACATCGAGTGGTTCGCGCAGGACAACTGGAAGGTAACGAAAAAGCTCACCTTAGATTACGGGCTGCGCTTTTACATAATTCAACCGACATTGAGCTCGGGCGACAAACTCGCCTTTTTCGACCCGCAGCTTTACAACGCTGCACAGCAACCGCGTCTGATTGAACCATTCTGTCTGAACAATCTGACTACCTGTTCAGGTGCCAACCGTGTCGCGCGCAATCCGGTGAATGGCCAGATTTTACCGACAGTGAAAATCGGCACCTTCGCACCGGGTTCAGGCACGCCGTTCCAGGGGATGAATGTCGTCAACGAAAAGGTGCTCAATACGCCAGGCGTTCAGTTTGGCCCGCGTCTGGGATTTGCATATGACGTTTTTGGCGATGGCAAAACTTCAGTGCGCGGCGGTTTGGGAGTGTTTTACGATCGCTTCAACGACGATCAGGTGCTGCAATTAGTCGAATTGCCGCCAAACATCATTACATCAACGGCTAATTTCACGACGATCAAAGACCTGTTGGCGACGCCGTTGAGCGTTAGTCCGTCGGGTGTGTTCGGCATTCAACGCGATTACGACCCGCCAACGGTTTATAACTTCAGCTTCGGTGTGCAACGCGACATCGGCTTCAACACAGTGCTTGACGTGGCCTATGTCGGTTCGCTGGCGCGCCATTTGTTGCAACGCCGTAGTATCAATGCGGTGCCGTATGGCGGACGCTTCCTGCCGTCCTCCGCTGACACGACCATTGCGGCCCCCGCCACTGGCGACCGCACGCCTTTGCCGGACAACTTCCTGCGTCCGTACAAAGGGTTTGCCGATATCAACTACATCGAATTCGCTTCGAACTCGAACTACCATGCTTTGCAGGTTTCGGCGAATCGCCGCTTCTCGTCAAGCCTGTCTTTCGGGCTGGCTTATACCTGGTCGAAAGCGATGGATTTGGTGGATGGCAACAACAATAACGTCAATCCGTTCATCAATCCGCGGGTACGCAATTACGGCAAAGCAGGCTTTGACCGCACACATAATATGACGATCAATTATGTCTATCGGATTCCCGGTATGAGCAAACATCTGGGTGACAACGCAGTGGCCAAGCAGGTGTTGGATGGCTGGGAAGTTTCGGGCATTACCAGCTTCCTGAGTGGGTCGCCGCTCGGCATCGGTTACAGTCTGGTGCAAGGCAGCGACATCATCGGTGCCAGTGGCAGCGGTATTGACAGTCGTGTTGTACTGACGGGCAACCCGGTTTTGCCAAAAAGCGACCGCACGTTTGCACGGTATTTCGATACCTCAGTAGTGCGTCCGCCGACACGCGCCGAACTAGGCATTGGCAATGCTGCGAAAGACCTGATTCGCGGGCCTGGCACAAATAACTGGGACATTTCGCTGTTCAAGAATTTCGTATTTGGCCGTGAAGGAGCCTTCAGGTTGCAATATCGCCTGGAGACCTACAACACGTTCAACCACACGCAGTTTAGCTCAGTGGATACCACGGGACGCTTTGATCTGAACACCGGCGCTCAGGTCAATGCACTCTTTGGCTCCTACACGGGTGCAGCGAACGCTCGCCGCATTGTCATGGGATTGAAACTGAACTTCTAAAGTTTGGCATCAACCTTCAAAACAAAATCGCCGCAGCGGAGAGGCTTCTCCGCTGCGGCGATTGTTTTATGATCGCAGAACTATTTGCTCAGCACCAAAACTCCCCACGGATTGCCCGGCAGTTTCAGTTTTTTGGTTACGGCCTGGCTGGCGACATCAACCACCGAAACATCCTGAGCTGGGCCGTTTGCCGTGAACAGGGTTTTGCCATCCGGCGAAAGCCCAATGCCCCAGGGGCGCACTCCGACTTCAAACGAACCAGCCACTTGGTTAGTTTTGGTATCTATGACGAAAACCATTTTGCCTCGCCCCGTGCTGACAAAAAGCTGGGCAGCGTCCGGCGAAAGGGCGAATCCCATCGGCTTGATCTCTCCGGCTTTGCCAAGTTCTATGGTTTTGATCGGAGCATTTTTCAAAGCGTCGAAAACTACAACTGTGCCGTCGTTTTCCGCTGTCACATAAGCTCGTTTGCCGTCGGGCAGGAAAATGATGTTGCGCGGGCGGCGTCCAACCTTGAAGCTTTTGACCTTTTTGCGCGCGGCCACATCTACAACCGAAACCGTTCCGTCGTTTTCTTCTGTGGTGTAAACCAACTTGCCGTCTGGAGCCAGCGCCACGCCTTCAGCTTCTCCGCCGGTCAGGATTGTTTGAACCAGCTTTCCAGATGGAATGTCCACGATGCTGACGCCGCCAATGTCTTCGTTGGAAACGAAGATGGTGTTTCCGTCGCGGCTAATGTCGAAGTTTTCAGGATCGGAACCGCTTTCCATGATTCGGACAATCTTGTTTTGCTCAATGTCATACACGCCAATGCCGTCGGCGCTTTTATCCGGCGGAGGCAAGGTGCTTTCGTCCACACCCGGCGGAGCCAGCGGCGAACCACTAAGCGCGACATAAATCGTTTTGCCGTCGGGGCTGGCGTGAATGCCTCGCGGACGTTTGCCCAGCGGAACCGTGCCGATGACTTCCAGCGTAGCTCCGTCAATGATGCTCAGGTCGCCGGAAGTTTCGTTGGTGACGAAAATGCGATAGCCCGATTTCCATTCAGGAATTTTCGCAGGCGCAGCGGGAGCGGTTGCCGTTTCTTTCGTCGCAGGCTTCGGCGATTCTTTCGAGCATCCGACGGCAGCGACCAGCAAGATGGCAACAAACAAACAAGCAAACTTATTCATTGAACTGATTCTCCTCAGAGGTGATGTTGCGCGAGCTGTCCAGATTGCGGTTTCGGTCAGTCACGCTTTGTGCTTCAAGAGTTCTTTCTGCGATAGGCAAACCGGACAGTTCGCCCAACATCGCTACTTACCAGCGCGATAACCTGAACGCGAACGAATAACCACTTCTTTGCGCGTTGTTTGAACTTTGATCTTGCGGTATTTGCCATCACGGGCGGCATTGGTCGAGTAATAACCGAGCAGGTATTGGTTGCGCAAATCACTGGTAATTCGCTGAAAAATGTCCGGCAAATCCGGAATCTTCTCGGTTCGGTGCAACTCTCCGCCAGTCATTTCAGCCAACGTTTTCAGGTATTGATCCGCTGTGCTGTATGCCTTGTCCAGAGTTGAATCTATCTCGCCTGGCGGTAAACGCCCCGCAGTTTTCGGAGTTCTAGCGACGCTTGGAGCATCCGGCTCCGTTGACCCGGAGCGAGTTTTGTCCGGGTAATCGCGGGGATCAGGCGATTTCCGCATATCCGGTTGGCTATTGGGTTCGCCTGGCAATGGCGCGCCTCTGCCATTTGGTGAACGGTCATCAGGATAAGGAGCGCGCCTGACTGGCGGAGTCTTGCCAGTCGGAGTCGGCAATTTCCACGAAGGTTGTTGATCGGATTGACCGGACTGTTGCGCGGAGTCACGGGTGTCCACAACTCCTGTTGTCGGGGTTGAACCGGCGCTGCCAATTCCATTTACTCCAAAAACCGCGTCGAAGTCCGTCACTCTTTGTTTTCGCAGCATCGTTTCAACCTGCAAGCGATTGTTGTATCGAATCGAGTAAACGGCGACGCCCGATTGCTCCAATTCCTGAATGCTGCTGTCGAAAGTGGCCGAATCGCTGTGCCAGTCAACGCCGTCAGTCAGCAGAATTATCGCGCTGCGTTTGGCTTTTGCCCGCTTCAAACTGCCCAACGCAAAAGCCAGGGCGTCGTACACTTTGGTTCCACCACCCGCCGGAATGTTATTAATCGTCTGGCGTATAAGGTTAAGGTCGCCGGTGAAGTCACAGCCCTCTTTGACGGAATCATTGAAGGAAATCACGCTGACCCGATCGCCGCCTCTGAGCTGTTCCAGAAACTCACGAGCCGCCATTTTGACTCGCCGCAGGTCTTCCGGGTTCAGACTTAAACCAGTGTCTATCAATAACACAACGTGGAAAGGTTCTTTAATATCAGCAAAAAAAGCGGTGGGTTGTTTAATACCATCTTCAGTGATGACGAACTCTTCTTTGCGAAGGTCGGAGACATACGAATCGCTGCTGTCGCTGGCCAGAGCCGGAACCAACACCAAATCGGCTTCATTTTTGCCGATGGCTTGTTTGATGGCAGCTTGTTGCTCGGCGGGCTGAGTCTTTTTTCGGTCGTCTTGTTTTTGGGCAATGACGGCAAAGGCGTTGAGCGCGACAGCCACGACCAACACAAATGTGAGGAAACGATGAAATACTGTTCGCATACAACCTCTTACATTTTTCATTTGTCATTTGGTTTTTTTCAATTGTCATTGTGTAGCTGGCGCGAAAAGCCAATGACAAACTTCAAACCCCAAATGACAAATGGAAAATTAACTTGGCCTATCCGCGTCGCGGTGGCGGGCCGCCTCTGAATTGATCCTGCTTGGGGTCTTCGGGAGTATTGCCAAGCACGATTTCAAAGTGCGCGGCCAGTTCGCCGATCTTGGAATCTTTCACCGGTTTGAATTCGGTGGTGACCAAACTGGCTTTCTGCCCCAACCCCTTCCAGATGCCGTCCTTTTCATTTCCGGCAAAGCCTTTGACGTACAACTGAGTCGTCAACATGCGCTTGTCGGCCTGTTTGACTATGTAATGAATGTGAGGAGTTCGTCCGGGATACGGAACCGGTTTGATCGTGCGGAAGTAATACTCGCCCGTCGAGCCTGTCACGAAACGCCCAAAACCTTGGAAGTTCAAATCGGGGTTGACCTTGTTGGTGTCGCCTGTGTGAATGTATTTGCCGTTGTGATCGCATTGCCAGATTTCAACTACGGCATTGCGAACTGGTTCGCCTTTGGCGTTGAGTACGCGCCCAGTCAAATGTGTGACTTCGCCAACGGCAGGCGTAATGTTGTCGTTCAGGATCAGCAAGTCATTGTCTGTGTCCAGCGGCAGTTTGTTTGGATAAAACGGCCCTTCGGTCTGGCGCGGAGTCTGTTGCAATTGCTGAGCAAACACGCCCGGCACATAAAGCGCGGCGGCTCCGGCTGCCAGCGTCCAAGCAGCAGCGCCCAGAAAATCGCGGCGCGCGTAAATTGAATGATTGTTCATTGCTGTTCTCCTTTTGGGTTGGGAAACTCGCCGTGTCGGTAAATGCCCTTGCTTAGACGCGGGCTACTGATACAAGCGACTACTTGATGTTAATCGAAACGGTGTTGGCGGTTTTGCCATCTGCACTAAAGACCAGATCAACGTTACCTCGCCCGGCCACACTACGCGGAATCAAAATGTTGGCTTGATCCACGCCGACAAGCTGGCCTTGCGCTCCGGCGTAAATAACTTCTGCGTTTGCGCCGCCAATAGTACAGGAGACAGCGGAAAGTGCGCTACGGTTTCGGAAGCCGGTGCCGAATGGAATCAAATAAAGTTGATCGGTCGCTGATCCCAGATCAAGCGGCACAGCAACAAATTTGGCTTGCGCCTGATCGAACTGTACAACCGGTTCATAAGTTTGCTCGCCGTTGGCTTTGATGCGCAGAGCGACGGCTGCTGGCACGCCCTGCCCCGTGGAGTTTGCCGTGAACAAGCCCGGCGTGACAGATTCGATTGCCAGGGTTCCCTGCCCGACTGACGAACCGTTCCGTAAAACTGAGATGGTTGCCGTGCCTGCGCTGGTTCCCGCGGGAATCTGAAAATTGATCTGAGTCGGCGAAGCGAAAAACAGCGGAGCGTTCCGCGTAGTTCCATTGGCATCGCGCACCGTCACCTGAACTCCGCCAAGTGTCGTAGGCAGCGGAGTAGTTGATGCCGCCGCAGTGGTTGTCGCCAAATCAGACCCGAATAAAGCCCCAATTGAATCGCCAGCCAGCGCGCCCGACGCAAAGGTCGCCGCTGAAACTGTCGAGACTGCCGCGACTGTGGCTGGCAATCCCGCCAGTCCTAAACTGTAAGTCGCCGCGTAACCGCCTGCTCCATCCGAAGTCACATCCAGCAAAATTGCCGTTCCGCCCTGCTGCGCGATGCCGTCGTTGCTGTTGCGTGTGCCACGAGCGCCTTTGGTGTTGTATGGAGCCTGCGTGAAAACCTGATCGGTCAGCGTGTCGTCAAAGGTCAATTGCGAAGTGAAATCGTAAATTCTGGTCGCTCCGTCAAACAGACGGACTTTGTAATGAATATGAACTGTCCGTCCCTGATACCAGCCAGGATAGATTGTCGTAAATTCGACAGAGCCGTTGGCATCCGTCACCTGATAACCGCGCAAAAATTTCTGTCCCAGATTGTTTGGATTGCCCTGCCCGTTGACGTCGGAGTACGCGCCCAAAGCGTCGGTGTGCCATATATCGAACCAGGCGCCGACCAGCGGCACGCAAGCCGCGCCAGTGACCCGGCTGACAAAAAACTTGAGCTTCAACTGAGCGCCCGGCTTGACCGTGTTGTTTGACGGATCAGGCCGAATGTCTGAACGATTCAGCTTTTCATCCACAAAGAAAGGCCCCTCGGTCAAGGCGGGCTTGGTCACGCAAGACAACTGATTGACATCAAACTTCACACGCGGCATTGGCTCAAACAATGAAGACAATGCCGGATTGGCGAAATTCGCCGCCCCCGATTGGCCGGCCAACGGCTTGACTGCTTCGGCGGCAACTGCAGGGTTTGCTGTCGGCCAAAGCTTAAGAGCCGTATTGTTTCCGCCTACGGCCAGAGCCGTTGCGCCCACTGCTCCCATCAACCGCAAAGCTTCGCGCCGGCTAACTTGATTTTTTTGTTTCGACATTTTTTTCTCCCTCATGTGATTTTTGTGGCGCATTTATCGGCGCCCGATTCAATAGTGTGACCGAATTGCACTTCGATCAGCTTGTCTTACCAATCCAATTGTGGCAAAAATGTGATCGTCTGGTAGTTCCGCACCTGTTCAAACCATCAACCCAACCATTCAGGAGAGAAGAAGATGAACAATCGCCGTGATTTTTTGAAATCATCCGCTGCTGCCGCAACTGTTGGCACGCTTGGTTTCAATATCAACTCGTATGCCGCAAACGTGAAGAGCCCGAATGACACCATCCGCGTCGCCTGCGTAGGCGTTAAGGCTCAAGGCAATTCACACATCCGTGAATACCTGAAAATGCAGAACGTCGAGATCGCCGCCATCTGCGATGTGGACGAAAAAATCCGCAACCAACGCATCAGCGAAATCGAGAAGGCTTCAGGCAAAAAGCCGCAAGCATTCGTGGACATTCGCAAATTACTGGAAGACAAATCCATTGACGCCATCTCCATCGCCACGCCGAACCACTGGCACAGCTTAATTGGCATCTGGGCTTGTCAGGCGGGCAAAGACGTTTACGTAGAAAAACCCTGCTCGCACAGTTACTGGGAAGGCAAGCAACTGGTCGCTGCCGCCCGCAAATACAACCGTATTGTTCAGCATGGGACCAACAGCCGTTCGACCCCGGCCTTGCGCGAAGGCATGCAGAAATTGAAAGAAGGCGTCATCGGCGAGGTGTATATGACCCGTGGATTGTGTTTCAAATGGCGCGACACTATCGGCAAAAAACCGGATTCGGCTGTGCCCGCCGGAGTGGATTACGATTTGTGGACTGGCCCAGCTCCTAAGCGCGCGTTCAACGAAAACCGATTCCATTACAACTGGCATTGGAACTGGGATTACGGCAATGGAGACATCGGCAACCAGGGCATTCACGAAATGGATATTTGCCGCTGGGGATTGGGCGTGACCCTGCCGAACAAAGTCTTTTCGATGGGCGGCCACTTTATGTTCGATGATGACCAAACTACTCCGAACACGATGATTTCCAACCTGGAATTCGATGTGAACGGCAAAAAGAAAATGATCGTTTTTGAAGTCCGTCACTGGATGTCGAACAACGAAGCAGGCATCGGACAACGCAAAGACCCCAAAGGTCTGGTCACGGACAGCAACTGTATCGGCAATATCTTTTACGGTTCAGAAGGTTATATGGCGATTGAAGGTTACACGTCTTACAAAACCTTCCTGGGCAAGAAGCAGGAACCGGGGCCGAGTCGCGCCGAAGGAGCCAGCAACTGGGTCAACTTCATCCAAGCCGTTCGCAGCCGCAAACGCGAAGACCTGAATGCCGAAATCGAAGAAGGCCATTTGTCATCGGCCTTGATGCACCTGGCAAACATTTCCTATCGCACAGGCCGTTCGCTGGATTTCGACCCGGTCAAAGAAGTGATCGCCAACGATCCAAAAGCCAACTTGATGCTGCGCGATAAATACCGCGCTCCTTTTGTTGTGCCTGAAAAAGTCTAAGGATCACATCCAAATCGAAAAGCCCCTGGCGAGAAGCATCTCTGCCAGGGGCTTTTTTTAATTTCGCCGGTTCACTCAAATGCCAAGAGCCTTACGGAAAATAGGGTAATTCTTTGTCTTCCACAGTCGCCCGTCCAAAATGTAATGCTGAAAAGACATTCCCCAAAGCGCGGCAAAAACATAATCACTTTCAACAACGCCTCGCGGAATCACATTAAAAACCAGGTTGAGGGTAAGAACTACGACAAGATAGCCGCCTAATGAGTGCCACAATTTCTTCTGCCCCGTTTCGGCCTCTTCAGCTTTGTGATAAAGCCTGGTCAATTTGTGATACTGCAAAGAATGACCAAGAGAAATCAGAATTCCTGCCACCTTTAATCCCTTTCCGCTATAACCTGCGTACCCGAAAGCCAGCCATTGCAACGGTATAACCAGCGACATCAGATAAAGCTTCGGCCACACGATTCTTTGCTTTGCAACCTGACCCAAAGCATAAAGCCCGGCAATGATAAAAAAGACGACGGAAACGCTGATGATGACGATGTTGGCCAAATACTCTCTGGCAAAAAACAAAATGGGCGGCAAACTAAGCGCAACCAACAGAAAATACCTGTCCGATTTGACGTCATCAAATTCGCCCGCCTTACGTTTGTAAAGCATCGTAAAGCCGACATGCTGTTTGGCAATGTGAAAATGTAGCCAGCAAAAAGCAAAAACAAAAAATAGTTGAGCAAATCCGAACCATACAACTACAGGTCCAATCAGAGTCAGCGGAACGATCAGCCACAGAAACCAACCAAATCGTTTTCGCTCTTCCGGGTCAAGATAGCTGCGAGTCGCCGTAGCAAAAACATGCGGCCCTTCCAGCGCAACAAGCATTGCGAAACTTAGCGGGACTATGGGCAATCCTGCAATAAAAGCGGCCAGGATAAAGTAGGAAGTAATGGCGCCTCCGAGCACCCAAATCCAATCTTCTTTTCTGCTGATGAGCCAGTTAGATGAAGCTGGTGATGCGGAAACCGATAACGAAGAAGCAGAGGTTGTCATTCTTAAATCCTTTTTGGGGGGACGGATTTTTGGTGAACTTACAGAACATTGTGGTTGAAGTCGCGGCATTCTAAGTTGTTACCGGCCTTACGGTAAACAAAAAAACCTGCACTAATTTGGTTGATCGGCAGGCAAAAACATCTTTTTCATTGGGAAACGATTCGTGCATAATGCCGCTGGCCCCACAAGTTTAATCCCCAGACAAGGACAGAGAAATTTATGAGATTCATTCATTGGGCAAGCTTTGCCCTCTCCGCGCTGCTTTTTTTGACAATTATTGCGCCGGCACAATCCGGAAAATTCACCATCCAAATTGTGGCCGTACCTTCGCAAGCCGAGGCGGAAGTGACTGTCAGAGAGTTGAAAACAAACGGCATTGAAGCTTATGTTCTGAAAAGCTTGGTTCCCGGTAAAGGTACTTTTTACCGCGTTCGCGCCGGGGTCTTTTCCAATGCCAACGAGGCGCGCAAATACGGTGAATCGCTGAAACAGAAAAGTATAGTGTCGGAATTTTTCATTGCCCCATACGAACGCCCAACAGCAGTACCGGCTTTGCCAGCGCATAAACCCGCGCCGACAAAAGAAGAAACGTCACCAGCAAAACCATCGCTGAAAACGGCTGTGGCTCCGCCAACAAAAGAGCCTGCCAAATCTTCTGCGCCGGTAAAAGAAACACCAAAAGAAACCAACGCCAATAATGCGACACCTTCGCCCGTCAAAGAGTCTGTCCCTCCACCCGTAGCATCTTCGGTGACTTCAGTCGGATTCGCCCAATTCAAAGACCCGCAAATCGGTTTCACATTCGATTACCCGGCTCATTGGTCTGGAAACCCTCTGACTTCCGACGCCGCACAAGCTCAACGTGTAAACGCCGGAGCCTATTTCCAATCCGTGGACGACAATGCTTTTTTGAACGTCATTTGGAACGAACTGGACAAAGCAAACAACCCGGCCAACAACAACGACCTGATTGTTGACGTCATTCTGACCAGCATGAAATCCGGGAAAGAAACTCAAAAGATGGAAGCGGCTTCGCGCCGTGTCGAAGAAGTCAAAGGCCAGATCAAAACTTTCCTGGATTTGCAGGCCACATTCCAAATGCCCGGCCAAAACTCGCCACTGGATTTTCTGGGCAAAGCTTTGATCATTCGTGCCAACAAAGGCATTTTGCTGGTCGCTGTCTTTTACTCAAAAGACGCTCCGGCCAGTGTTCCCAGCCTGGCTGAAAGAGTCATCGCTTCGGTGAAAACCCCAGATTAAAAACGACGGCTTTCATTTTGACGCCGCGCTGCGGCGCATGATTTTGACCAACGGCTGAGCCAGTCTGACTTCTTGCAGTTTTGCCACGTCCATTTGCATTTCAGGTGATTCGGCGCAGCAGGAATTGACGCATTCGATCAGCCGCGCGGCGTGCGTCGCCAAAGATTCCGACAACTTGTAATAAACCCACAAACTATCTTTACGGTCGCTGACCAGCCCTGCGCGTTTCAAATAAGCCAGATGACGCGAAACTTTCGGCTGATTCGTTCCCAACACATCAACCAGATGGCAAACACAGATTTCGCCTTCTGTCGCCATCAGGTTCAACAGCCGCAGCCGGGTCTGATCGGCGCAGGCTTTCATCAATGCAGCCATTTGCTCTGACCACTGTTTCTCTTCGGGTTTCTTTTTTCGTTTTGTAGCTTTTTCTGCCATGGCCGCGATTATAGCCAGAAATTTTCTTTGCGAAACTATATTTGCCTTGACGTATGCAGCTTGCCGGAGTATTTTGCGCATCGTATATGGATAAGCGTATGTAGTTCATCAACCGAGTCAGTGCCGCGACCAATAGGAAGCGGGCAATAACTCAAATCAAGCAGGAGAAAAAAGTTATGACACCAAAAATTCATGTCGCATTGAACGTCAACAATTTGGAGGAGTCGCTGAAATTTTACCGCGCGCTGTGGGGAATCGAACCGGCTAAAGTCCGTATCGGTTATGCCAAATTCGACGTTGCCGATCCTCCGGTAAACATGACGCTCAATGAAAATCCGGCCAAACTCCAACACGGTTCCGGCGGAGTCAACCATCTGGGCATTCAGGTCGGCAGCACCGAAACGGTTCTGGAAATGCGCGACCGTTTGATAAAACGCGGCTTGCCAATCGCACTGGAAGAAACAAACACCGCGTGTTGTTACGCGGTTCAGGACAAAGTCTGGGTCACCGATCCGAACGGTTATCGCTGGGAAGTTTTCGTCGTGTTGAAAGACAACTTGCCAGAAACGGCAGAGACAGTGAAAGCAACGGCTTGCTGCGCGCCAAATGCAGTGGGAGCCTCGGAGGTGGTTCAGCTTTGCGGAGTGTCGCGATGAATCAAGTGAACGAAGTCATCATTCGGCAAGCCGAACCTGAAAGCCTGGCAAATGATCTAAAAGCCGTGCTGGCTTTGCTTGGTGAAGTCAACTTGCCGACTGAAGGCGTGTCCGAACATTTCGACGAATTTCTGTTGGCATACGACAGAGAGAAGTTGGTTGGCTGCGTTGGGCAGGAGCGTTATGGCGACGTAATGCTCCTGCGTTCGCTGGCTGTTTCGCCTGATTTGCAGCGAGGTGGGCTTGGCAAAACGCTGACGACCAAATTGTTGGACGCTGCATTGTCAAACGGCGTCAGCGAAGTTGTTCTACTTACGACAACGGCAAAAGATTTCTTCGCGCGGCAATTCGGTTTCGCCGAAACCGCGCGAAGCGATTTTGACGAAGTCTTTGCCAGTTCCCCTGAATGGCGCTTGCCGTCTTGTTCATCGGCGGCTTGCATGCGATTGAAACTGCCTCGCGAAAATTACTAAGCCGCAAACTTCCTCAGCGCCTTCGTTCAAGTTCCGTCGGCAAAAAGCGTTGGTTGACGGTCGCCCGCAGCGGCGGCTACACTTTTCTTCCAACGGAAAAGAAACCCAATCGGAACAAACCATTATGCAATCATCAAAGCTATCCTCTCTGTTTTTGTGCTGTGTCTTGTCGCTCGGCATCACGTCGCTTGCCGTAGCTCAGAAGAAAGACAAATCGAACCCAGCGGTTCCCGAATCTGCGCCAGTGACGCCTTACAGCAATGTGCGGCGAGACAATCTGTTGAACGGATTACAGGTTGTCACGTTGGATCGGCAAGAGGATTCAACGGTCAAATGCGATTTGATAATTCGCGGCGGGGCAATGTTCGACCTGATCGGCAAAACAGGCATGGCCGCGTTAACCCAGGAATCGCTGATGATCGTCAACCCGCGCGTCAAAGAAGAACTGGAATCGTTGAACGCTAAAGTTGAATGGGGGGTCACCTGGGACACGACCTGGTTTCACATCAATGCTCCGGCGAACAATTTCGGAGCAGCGCTGGAAATCGTCGCGCGTTTGCTGGTGGTTGAAAATGTTCGCCCTGACGCCTTCAAACAAGCCCAGGAGTCCCAGATTGCAAAGGTCAAAGACCGTAAGCTTCCCGCCGCCGAACAGGCCGACGCCTCTTTTCTGAAAGCGATTTACGGCGATCACCCTTACGGCCACAACATCGAAGGCGATGCCGCATCGCTGGCCTCAATCAAACAGGGCGATGTGTATGACTTTTTCCGACGGTTTTACATCGCCAACAATGCTTCAGCGGTTGTGACCGGAAACATCTCTCAGGAACGAGTGATGCAGGTTTTCAAAGTGCTGTTCGGAGGGTGGGTCAAAAGCCAGATCGTTCCCGCCACTTTCCGTCAACCACAGCAAACCGCTCAGTCGAAACTGGTCAAGGTTCTGATTCCTGATGCGGCCAACGTTGAATTGCGTGGTGGTTTGATCGGAGTCAGACGTTCGGACCCGGACTTTCTGCTAACCAGGGCAATCGCGCATTTAATGGCCATTCGATTAAACCGTGAATCGGGAATTAGTTTTACAGTCAAATCCGAACCGCGAATTCTGCCCGGTCCACTGTATTTTTCGGCCTCCGCAACTCCAAACCAGGCGCAGGAATTTTCACGTCGAGCCACCGAAGCCTTTGCCTCGCTGGCAAATTCTGCTGTCTCTGAAATCGAACTGGCCGCGGTCAAATCCACTTTGGCCGGAGATTACTCCGCGCGTGTGATTGAACAGAATTTGCGCGAGATAGAAATGTTTTTACTACCGCGAAACATGCCTGTGGAGATCGGCAAAAAGATCGAAGCAATCTCCGCCGCCGATATTCAGCGCGTAGCCAAAAGGCTGCTAGACGCCAACGCCTTGACTGTTGTGGTGGTTGGCAAAATAGACGAGAACTTCAAAACCAGCCTTTAAGTCAAAACCCAAATCTCCAATCTGAGATTTCAAATTTCAGATTGGAGATTCACTTTCTATGCCAATTGCAACTGAACCTAACCTTACTTCACAGCCTGCGCCTAACCCCGAATTAAACGCGGCGGGAAAAACCAAAGCAGTCCGCGCGATGTTCGCCGAAATCGCGCCCAGCTATGACCGGCTGAATCACCTTCTTTCTCTAAACATTGATAAAGTCTGGCGACGATTCACGGTCAAAAAATTGATGGACATTTTGCAGCGGCCTGACGCCGTCGCGCTGGATTTGTGTTGCGGCACCGCCGACCTGACTCTGGAACTGGAAAAACACGCGCGAGTCATCGGCTGTGATTTCTGCCATCCGATGCTGGTCATCGGTAATGAAAAGATCGCCAGCCGACAAGCTGGCAAAGCCGCTCTGGCCGAAGGCGATGCGCTGCATTTGCCGTTTGCAGATTCCAGCTTTGACGCCGTGACAAACGCATTTGGGCTTCGCAATCTGGAAAGCGTTGAAACCGGACTGGCTGAAATCCATAGAGTACTGAAACCCGGCGGACGCGCTGCGATTCTGGAATTTTCGCGCCCAGTCGTGCCGGTTTTCCGACAAGCCTTCGAGTTTTATTTTCACAATATCTTGCCGCGAATCGGCTCGCTGATTTCAGGTTCGTCTGTGGCTTACACCTATTTGCCGAAATCCGTCAGCAACTTCCCCGACCAAAAACGACTGGCGGAAATGATGCGCTCAGCCGGATTCGTGAACGTCCGTTATCACAACTTGTCGGCGGGAATCGCCGCGCTACATTTGGGTGAACGTTCAAATAACTGAATTTTCGACAGGATTCACAAGATTTTTCAGGATTGATACTATGCCTTTTAATCCAGTGAATCCTGAAATCCTGTCAAAATGTTTTCAAAACCATGATCGAACCAATCAAGTTTTTTACCGACAAATTCAACATCACGCTTTCGCAGATTGAATCGCTGCTTGGCTCAGCATTATCGAAAGGCGGCGATTACGCCGATCTGTATTTTGAATACAACGTGCTGAACAACCTCAGCATGGAAGAGCAGATCATCAAATCGGCCAATCG
>JAGNMH010000016.1:0-2052 GCA_017991275.1 Acidobacteriota bacterium | reverse complement strand
TTTCGCAGATTGAATCGCTGCTTGGCTCAGCATTATCGAAAGGCGGCGATTACGCCGATCTGTATTTTGAATACAACGTGCTGAACAACCTCAGCATGGAAGAGCAGATCATCAAATCGGCCAATCGCGCTGTTCGACAAGGCGTTGGCGTTCGAGTGATTTCAGGCGAGCGAACCGGTTTTGCCTATTGCGACGAAATATCGGTTGATGCCATTCGCAAAGCCGCCGTCACCGCAGCCTGCATTGCCGACAGCGCCGCTTCGGTTGGAGCCGTCAACGTCACGACTGGCAAAGCGGCGCGCGATCTTTATCCGGTGAAACAATTGCTGGGCGATCAGCCGCTGGAATCGAAGATCGAATTGCTGAACCGAATTGACCGAACCGCGCGCGCTTACGACCGGCGAATTCGCGAAGTCCAGGCCGGGCTTTCCGATGAATTCAAAGTCGTGTTGATCGCCACTTCTGAAGGCGCGTTGATTGGCGACGTTCAGCCGCTGGCTCGCACGCGAGTGATGTGCATCGCTGATGACGACGGCAATCTGCAATCCGGAGTTTCTGGCGGAGGCGGGCGCATCGGCTTCGATTACTTCAACGACACAATCATCGAACATTACGCCAACGAAGCAGCTCGGCAGGCGATTGTTCAGCTTGAAGCGACGGACGCTCCGGCAGGAACGATGGAAGTCGTGCTGGGCGCTGGCTGGCCTGGAATTCTGCTGCACGAAGCTGTCGGCCACGGCCTGGAAGCCGATTTCAATCGCAAAGGCACGTCGGCGTTTTCAGGTTTGATCGGCCAAAAAGTCGCCAGCGAACTTTGCACCGTAGTTGACGAAGGCTCGATTCCAAACCGGCGCGGTTCGCTGAACATTGATGACGAAGGCAATCCAACAGGCCAAACCGTGCTGATCGAAAAAGGAATTCTGCGCGGTTATCTGCAAGACAAGTTGAGTTCTCGTCTGACTGGGGCCAAGTTGACCGGCAACGGTCGCCGCGAAAGTTATCGCCACCTGCCGATGCCGCGAATGACCAACACATTTATGCTCAGCGGAAACGACGTTCCCGGCGACATCATCGGTTCGGTCAAACGCGGGCTTTATGCCGTGCAGTTCGGCGGGGGACAAGTTGACATCACCAACGGCAAATTCGTCTTTTCCGCCAGCGAAGCTTATCTAATTGAAGACGGCAAAATAACTTCGCCGGTTAAAGGAGCCACGTTGATCGGAAACGGCCCGGTTGCGCTGACCAAAGTCGTCGCGGTCGGCAACGACCTGGCTCTGGATGAAGGCATTGGAACTTGCGGCAAAGAAGGCCAATCGGTTCCAGTCGGAGTCGGCATGCCTACGATCAAAATTTCAGAGATGACGGTTGGAGGCACAAAGTAACAATGACAATTTCAACAGACTTGCTATCCGACATCATCAAGCAGGCAATCAAGCGCGGCGCGACTGACGCCGAGGCCATCGCCAGCGAAACCACTGAATTTTCAGTCGAAGTCCGGCTGGGTGAAATTGAAAAGCTGCAAGAAGCGGCTTCGCGCGGCGTAGGTCTGCGCGTTTTGTGCGAAGGCCGCCAGGCTTCGTGTTCGACCTCGGACGTTTCGCCCGAAGGCATCGAAGAGCTAATCGCCAACGCTGTCGAAATGGCCAAACAAACTTCCATTGACGAAGCGGCCATCTTGCCCGCACGTGAAGAATTGGCGACTGAAATTGCCGATTTGAATTTGTTTGATCCGGCCATTGTCGAACTTTCGCCTGAACGCAAAATCGAAATGGCTCGCGCGGTTGAAGACGCCGCGCGCAGATTCGACCCGCGCATCATCAATTCAGAGGGCGGCGCTTGCAACACCAAAATCGGCAAGATGACCTTGGTCAATAGCATTGGCTTTGCCGGTGAATACACTGCGACAAACTGCAACCTGTTCACTGCTCCTGTTGCCAAACAGGACGACCAGATGCAGGTTGGTTTTTGGGGCGACCGGCAGCGCCAACTCGCTGCAATGGACGCTCCGGACGTGATTGGTAAAGAAGCGGCCAGACGCGCATTGCGCAAACT
>JAGNMH010000505.1 GCA_017991275.1 Acidobacteriota bacterium | reverse complement strand
ACTCTGGCCGAAGCCTTCCAGTTGTCGAAACAGTTTCTTGGCGAAAAAGCTTCGCCGGGCAATCTGCTGCAATTCCTGTCGCTGACCCAGCAACGGCTGGCGGCGCTTTTGCCGGATAGTGAAATCAAAATCACGCTGGATGAATTGCTGGTCACGCTTTCGCAATTAACCGGATTGCCATTGAGCATTCTGGACGACCGGCACGGATTGGATTTGGACGCGTTGCGCGAATACTTTCAATCGCACGTGCTGGGCCAGCCCGAAGCGATTGATTGCCTGGTCGAGCGCGTGGCGATGATCAAAGCCGGAGTCACCGATCCGAAACGACCTCAAGGCGTTTTTCTGTTCGCTGGCCCAACCGGCACAGGCAAAACCGAAATTGCCAAAACTCTGGCTCGATTCCTGTTCGGTTCTGAAGAGCGAATGATCCGAATTGATATGAGCGAACTGCAAACCGGCAGCGGGCTTAGCCGTTTGATCGGCGAAACCGAAGAAGTCGCCGGGCAAACTGCGCTGGTCAATCAGATTCGCCGCCAGCCATTTTCGGTCATCCTGCTGGACGAGTTTGAAAAAGCTGACATCAGCGTTTGGGATTTGTTCCTGCAGGTTTTTGACGACGGGCGGCTGACCGACCGCAGAGGCTACACGGCGGACTTTCGCCATTCAATCATCATTCTGACTTCAAATCTGGGAGCGGCGATTCCTCACGGAACCAGCGTAGGTTTCAATCAGGATTCGGCGGGCTTCAGCCTGGCGATGGTCGAACGCACGATTGGCAAAACGTTCCGGCGCGAATTCGTCAACCGGCTGGATCGCGTAGTCGTCTTCCGTCCGCTGAATCGCGGAGTCATGCGCGACCTGCTGAAAAAAGAACTCCGCGATGTCATTCAGCGCAGAGGTTTGAGAAACCGCGACTGGGCGGTTGAATGGGATGAGTCGGCGATTGAATTTTTGCTGGATAAAGGCTTCACCCCCGATCTGGGCGCGCGCCCGTTGAAACGAGCGATAGAACGTTATCTGCTGTCTCCGCTGGCAATGAGCATAGTCAATCACCAGCTTCCCGATGGCGACCAGTTCCTGTTCGTTCGCAGCGACGGCAAAGAAATTCAGGTCGAATTCATTGACCCGAATCCGCCAGAACAGACAGTGCCTGATTCTGACATCACTACCACAGAACCTGATGCTGAATGCGGGCTGGAAGAATTGGCGCTGGACGCTCAAGGCACTCCGGCTGAAATCGAGTTTGTAAAAGACGCTTTTCAGCGGTTGGTGGACGAAATCGAATCCGAAGACTGGCAGGCAAAAAAAAATGCAGCTCTGATGCAAACTTCGGTCAAAGGATTCTGGAATTCTCCGTCGCGGTTCAGCGTGCTGGGCCTGGTCGAATACATGGATCGTATCGAAGTCGGTTTGCGCTCCGGCGATTCGCTGTTACGCCGCATTCTTGGTTCGCAGCCTGAAAAGCGGAAATTCTTTTCAGCCGATCTGATCAAACGTCTGGCTCAGCAAATTTACCTGCTTGAAATCGCCTGCGACGATCTGGCCGACAACCGTCCGCGAGATGCTTTTCTGCAAATCGAAAGCGGACGCGATGCGGGATTGGACGCAGCCGAAAACGACGAATTCGCCAAACGGTTGATTGGCATGTACGAACAATGGGCTGCCAAACGGAAGATGAAGCTGGAGGTAATTGAACAAAAATCCGGCAACGACCGACAGCCAATGCGCTGGCTGGCCACGGTGTCGGGCTACGGAGCGTTTTCGCTGCTGCTGCCCGAAGCCGGTTTTCACATTCTGGAAACTCCGCGCAAGGAAGGTAACTTTCACCGCTACAAAGCCCGCGTTCGAGTCTCGGCTTTGCCCGACGAACCAATCGAAGCGCCAGACAAACTGGCCAAGCTTGCCAAAGAATCCTTTGACCGATTGGGAGATTTAAGACTGGTAGTCGTTCGCCGTTACCGCGAACAACCTTCACCGCTGGTGCGCGACAGCATTCGGAATTGGCGAACTGGAAAGATTGAAAGAGTGCTGGGCGGCGATTTCGATCTGATTCGATAAAACATTTTGCCTCTTCGTCCCAGCGGGACGATTTGAGTTTAGGCAGGTCATTTATGGCCTGCACGCGACGCCAAATGAGCGCCGCGTCCCGTAGGGACGGTTGAATCATGTGCAGTGGCGGACTCAATCGTCCCTACAGGACGCGGATAATTTAAAAACCAAACGCAGGCGTTAAAACACCTGCCTAAACTCAGACCGTCCCTACGGGACGAAAAGAGGTGGGGTAATTACTTCGCCTTCACATCAACCGAAGCCGAAGTGTTTTCCCAATCCAGTTTCAGCACGCCGCCCGTCAGCGAGATGGTGAATTGTTCAACCGCCGCAGCCGTCTTGCCGACCTTCATATCCGTCCGGCCAAGATCATCCGCTTCCTTGTAACTGAATGCCCCCCACTGATCGAAAGTCTTACTGACGATCAACTTCCAGCCGTTTTCCGTCGGCAAAGTGAACAGCGCGTACTTGCCTTTCGGAACCGCCAAACTGCCAATCATCAAATCGGCTTCAGTGTTCAGCACAGTAGCTTCGTCCGCGCCCGTGCGCCAAACCTGACCGTAAGGAACCAATGCTCCACCGACGGCTTTGCGGCCTTTCAGATAAGGTCGCCCATAGGTGATGGTGACCTTTTTGCCGCCGATTGTAGCTTCGATGGTTTCGTGCGGGCTGACGCGCTGACGCTGCATTGCGACAACCGCCATGATCAAGGCACTCACAACCACGAGAATCGCTAAAGTTCGTTTCAATGTCATTTCAAATTCTCCTTGGGAAAGTTCGTAGTCCCGCCTTTAGGCGGAATTCGCATGATTGCCGAAACCTGCCGCCTGAAGGCGGGACTACGTGCTTTTAGTTTTAGTTGAACGATTATTGCCGAAAAGTTTTTACCACATCGCCAAACGAATTTCGCCTCGCCACAATCTCCGCCATTGCCCGACTCCCTGCTACGTGCTTGCCTTCAAAATCGTGCAGCAATTCCCAGTCGTCAAACTGCGCCCTTAACTCTCCCGGCTGAAGCAGAAAATCAGGGTTCATTGGCTTCACTTTTGGATCGTCGTCCACCATTGCAACTACCGCCAGGACGCAGCCGCCAACTATCACTCCGGCTTTGATTGCAGGAAACAGGTCGCGTTGCAAGTAACAGCAATTGACGATTAAGTCGTAGGCTTCAGGTTCAATGACAAACTCGCCCGTTGCCAGATCGGCAATGCGAGCATCAACTTGCAGATGTTTGTCGGCTGCGGACTGTGAAAGGATTTCGATGGCTACTTTGGAAGAATCAACGGCGGTGACTTGCCAGCCGCGTTCGGCCAGATAAAGCGCGTGACGCCCAACTCCACACGCCACGTCCAAGACTCTCTTTGGCGCGCGTCCGACCTTGAGCTGCGAGGCGAAGCGAACAACCAGTTCATGCGGCTGGTTGTTCGCTTCAACTTCGCTGTGGCGTTTAGCCCATTTGTCGTCCCAGGAACTCATTTTGCTGAGCAAGCATTAAACCGGTGGCAAAGGCTCCAACTCGGCTTCGGCTTCGACCTCATCGTTCTTTCGTGGATTGCGCCAAGCGGCAAAACCTTCTTTGACCAAACTGAAGATCGTCCGGCGATTTTGGAAAATCAGCTTAGCCCAATCCCCTTTGCCCATTTGCGGGAAGTAGATTCCGCGGAAGAACAAGCGGGAAATAAAGACGTTGATTCGCTGACTGAGCGGACGATGAGCAATCGAATCAACCGCTTTGCCAATGGCTTCGGCGCTGTATGAATTCGTCCAGGCCTGTTTCAGTTCCGCCTGAGCTTCCTCAATTGTCATCTTCAGCGGCGTGTGAGCCATCTGGAAAGGCTGGTATTCCAACCAGTGCAGCGGTCGCGTCAATCGCCCGGCGTCTTTCAGCTTTTTGTACAGCGGCGTCGAAGGAAACGGAATCATCGTGCCAAACACCGGCAAGCCCGGAGGCCAGCTACGAATCTGTTGCAGCGTACGTTCAGCCGTGCCAACCGTGTCGTTATCCATTCCGAAGATGAACGAAGTAATCGCGTGAATGTCTCGTTGAGCCAGACGATCAAGCACCGCCGCGTATTCGCCGGGTTTGTTGAAGCCTTTGTTCACGTCAGCCAGATTGGCCGGGTCAATGGATTCCATACCGATGAAAATCCATTTGCCGCCCGAAGCCGCAATCAAGTCAACCAGTTCTTCGTCGCGCAAAAGATTGGCGCTGATCTGCGCCACCCAGTTCACCTGAGCATTAGCGGCGATGATGTCGCGCAGCAAAGATTTCGTACGTTTTGGATTGATGGCGAAGTTGTCGTCAATGAAGAAAACGGCGATCTGGCCTTTCTCGCTTCGCGCGCGAGTTTTCAATCGCAATAATTCATCAACGACGCTTTCGTTGGTTCGGAACCGAATCGAATCTCCGAAGAAACCGGTCACTGTGCAGAACTCGCAACCATAAGGGCAGCCTCTGCCGGATTCGACAGGGATCAATCGAAAAGTTCCCCAGCCTTCGCCTACGCCTTTCAGCATGGAGGAAAAAACTTTGGGAACGATGTTGAACTGATCCAGGTTCATCGTCTCCCACGGAATCGAAGGATACGGTTGCAGGCTGGGTTTGATGTCTTTGCCTTTGGCATCCAGCGGCGGCGAGTAAATATCTTTCAGTTCGCCATTCGCGGCATCGTTGACGATTTGAGGCCAGGTTTCGTCGGCTTCGCCCAAAGCAATGACATCGGCATGGCGCGGGCCGCCGTCTTTGCCCAAAGCTTCGTCAGGCATTTCCGTCACGTGCGGGCCGCCCATCACGACTGTGACTCCGGCGGCGCGAAGCGCGTCAGCCATTCGATATGCTTTGGCAATCATGCGCG
>JAGNMH010000504.1 GCA_017991275.1 Acidobacteriota bacterium | reverse complement strand
TTCCAGAAGTTCACGAAGAGACTTGAGAATCATTGTTTTTATTAAAGACGGTCAGAAGAGATAACAGAACAAACTGAAATGACGGAATGAGCAGGGGATTCTGTTTGCTCTGTTATTTCCGTGTGTTCCGTTATCTTTTTTCCGGACTCGGTTAGGCATTATCGAAGCAAGCCAAAAAACACGAAACACACCACAGCGCCAACCAGTGCCATAGACAGTCCCCAGGCCAGCATCCAGTAAAACAATTTTGTGCGATCTTCGCTTTCGGCGGCGTTGGCTATGCACAGCGCGCCCAGCGTCGAAAGCGGAGAAACATCCACCAGATGCGTGCCCACGTTGATTGAATAAGCAATCGCCAGCGCATCGCCTCCCCCCAGTTTTTCAATCAAACCCGGAATCGTAGGCAGAAACGCAGGCAAAACCACGCCGGTCGAACTGCTGTAAACCGAAACCAGTCCGGTGACAAAAGCTATCACGCCTGTGACCGAACGCTGGCTGGCAAGTTTCGCCAACAAGGTCGTGAATAAATCCATGCCGCCGGTTTTTTCCAGCATCGCCACCAGAACAGTCACGCCGCAGACCATCAAAACCGCATTCCACGGAATCGCTTTGATGGATTTTTCTTCATCGGCAGAGCGAGTTGCCGACAACAACGCCGCGCCAATAAAAGCTCCGATGGTCACATCCAATTTGAGACCGACAACACTAACCACCAAAGCGGCAATGATTGCCAAAGTAAATTTTTGCCGGGCATCGAATGGCTCGACTTGAAGTTTCAGTTCTTCGACCATTTCCGCTGAAGGCCGTCGCCTGAAGAGTTTGATTCCGCCCAAGGCGAAATAACCGGCAAAGGCTACGACGGATTGCGCCAACAGCGTGTTGTAAAAATTCGGCCAGGCGGCGTCTGGCATTCCGGCTTTGGCCATCAACCCATTGGCGATAACGCCACCGGGAGCAAAAGGCGAAAGCGATCCCGCGCCGGCTCCGTTGCAAATCATAATCGCCATCAAAAAGGCCGAAATGCCTGCTCGACCGGCAACCACCATCGCCACCGGAGCCAGCAAAGCAACCGCCGCAATGTTGCCCGGCCCGATTCCTGAAACGACCAATGCCAGCACGAAAAAGATAATCGGGATCAAACCCGCATTTCCGCGAGCCAGATGAATCGCTCTCTTAGCCACTTTGTCCAACGTGCCGTTTGTCTGAGCCTGAGCAAACAACAAAGTCACGCCGATCAAAGTCAAAAAAAGACCGGCGGGAAATCCGCCGACGACTTCCTGAAGCTTCAAACCTTTCAGCAACACGCCTATGATGAACGCGAACGCAATCGAAAGCAGCCCGGCATTCAGTCGGGTGAAACAACTGATCAAAATGGCAATGACCAACGCAATCAGCGAAATTACGGGAAGATTCATTCAGTTTTCCTTTGTAAACCAGTATGGTGCGACTTCCTGAAAGCTATACCATAGAGCAACGGTTTGTAACCAGTTCGCGCGGCTGCGACGTATCTGCGTGTGAAGTGCTCACCTATTCATCTAAGTACCAAGTTGAAGTTAGGACGGCAACGATGAAATGCGGCACGATGTACCGCAGGTTGTCCAACCTGCGGAGATTTCTACACCAAACCCTTTTGTGACAACTGAGCTATTCATCAACAGAACAATCCGCAGGTTGGACAACCTGCGGTACATTTCCCAAGGAGCTTTGAGTTATGACCAAGAGTCAAATCAACACCCGTCAACGCATTCTGCTGTATGTATGCGTGGCAATCACGGCAATCGCAACCGTTGCATGGTTTGGCGGACGAGACGCTGACGCACAACAAAATTCTGCCAACCCTCTCAGCGGATTGCGCTGGCGCAACATCGGCCCATATCGCGGCGGACGTTCGATTGCGGTCACCGGCGTCGCTTCGCAGCCGAACACCTTTTACTTCGGCGGAGTCGGCGGCGGAGTTTTCAAAACCACAGACGGCGGAGAAAACTGGATCCCGGTTTCTGACGGCCAGCCTTTCGGCACCGGAACAGTCGGAGCCATTGCGGTCAGCGAATCCGATCCGAACACGGTTTACGTCGGCATGGGCGAAGCATGCATTCGCGGGAATTTCTCGCACGGCGACGGAGTCTACAAATCCACCGATGCTGGCAAAACCTGGAAGCGTGTCGGTTTGGAAGACAGCCGCATAGTCAGCCGCATTCGCATTCACCCGAAAAATCCTGACCTGGTTTTCGTTGCGGCTCTGGGCCACGCAGCCGGAACCAACGAAGAGCGCGGAGTTTTTCGCAGCAAAGACGGCGGCAAAACCTGGGAACGCAAGCTCTTCAAATCAAACAAAGCCGGAGCTGTTGATTTGAGCATGGATCCGTCGAATCCGAATGTGTTGTTTGCTGCAATCTGGGAAGCCAAACGCACACCTTACAGTTTGGAAAGCGGTGGCCCCGACAGCGGACTTTGGAAATCCACCGACGGCGGAGACACCTGGACTGACATTTCGCGCAATCCCGGCCTGCCCAAAGGCACGCTAGGACGCATTGGCGTCACAGTTTCGCCAGCGGACTCTGACCGCATTTACGCCATTGTCGAAGCCAACGACGGCGGAGTCTTTCGCTCGAACGATGCAGGCGCGACTTGGTCAAAGGTCAACGAAGGCCGCAATTTGCGTCAACGCGCCTGGTATTACACTCACATTTTTGCCGATCCGAAAAATGCCGACACGATGTATGTGCTGAACACCGGCCTGTACAAATCCATTGACGGCGGACGGACTTACACCGCGCTGAATCCTCCGCACGGAGACAATCACGATTTGTGGATTGCGCCGGACGATCCGAACCGGATGATTAACTCCAACGACGGCGGAGCCAATGTCAGCTTCAACGGCGGTGTCAGTTGGAGCGCGCAGGATCAAGCCACCGCGCAGTTTTATCGCGTCGCGCTGGATAACGATTTCCCGTATCACGTTTATGGAGCTCAGCAGGACAACTCCACCGTGCGCATCGTCAGCCGCACAACCGATTTCGGCATTACCGAAAAAGATTGGGATGTGACCGCAGGCAGCGAATCCGGCTGGGTGCAGCCTTCGCCAAAAGATTCGATGGTTGTCTTCGGAGGAAATTACGGCGGCTTGCTGGAACGGCTCGACCATCGCACAGGTCAATCGCGCGACGTGAACGTCTGGCCGGACAATCCAATGGGCTGGGGAGCTGAAGGCATGAAGTATCGCTTCCAGTGGAACTTCCCTATCCTGTTTTCGCCAAACGATCCGAATGTGCTGTACACCGGCGGCAGCCACGTTTTCAAAACTCTGAACGAAGGTCAGACCTGGACGGCAATCAGTGGCGACCTGACGCGCAACGACAAATCCAAACAAGGTTCCAGCGGAGGCCCGATTACCCAAGACAACACTTCGGTTGAGTATTACTGCACGATCTTTACGATGGCGGAATCGCCTGTGACGAAAGGCGTGATGTGGACAGGCAGCGATGACGGACTGGTTCACGTCACGCGCGACAGCCACGCGGCAAAACCATCTTGGGAAAATGTCACGAAAAACGCGCCCGGCTTGCCCGAATGGGCGCAAATCAATTCGATTGAAGCTTCGCCGCACGATGCCGCGACAGCTTACTTTGCCGCGACGCTGTACAAAGCCGACGACTTCCACCCGTACCTGTACAAGACCAGCGATTACGGCAAAACCTGGAAAAAAATCACGAACGGAATCCCCGACAACGCCTTCACTCGCGTCATTCGCGAAGACCCGAACCGTCGCGGATTGCTTTACGCCGGTACCGAAACCGGCATTTACGTGTCGTTCAACGACGGCGAAAACTGGCAATCATTGCAACTGAACTTGCCCATCGTGCCGATCACAGACATCGCCATCCACAAACGCGACAAGGATTTGGTCGTCGCCACTCAAGGCCGCGCGTTCTGGATCATTGACGATCTGACAATCCTGCATCAACTCAAAGACTTGGGGAACGCGACGGTCGCCTCAGCAGACGTTCACCTGTTCAAACCTGAAGAAAGTTACCGAATGCCCGGAGGCGGCGGACGCATACCGGCTGGCGCCGCACTGGGCGAAAATCCTCCGTCTGGCGTTTCCGTCTGGTTCAGTTTGAAAGACAAACCGAAAGGCGATGTGCAGATTGAAATTCTGGACGCCGCTGGCAAATCGGTGAGAAAGTTTTCGAGCAAAGCTCCGGAAACACCGGAAGGCGGCGAAGGCGGCCGACGTTTTCGCGGCGGCCCGGCTCGCGTGCCTGCCGAAAAAGGTCTGAACCGATTCGCCTGGGATTTGCGCTATCCTGACGCGACGACGTTTCCTGGAATGATTTTGTGGGCTGGCAACACTTCAGGCCCGCGAGCCGTTCCTGGCAATTACCAAGTCAAACTGACGGTGGACGGCAAAACGCTAACGGAAACATTCGAGCTTCGCAAAGACCCGCGCGTGACGACTACGCAGGAAGAGTTTCAAAAACAATTCGACCTGCTGGTCAAACTCCGCGACAAGTTTTCGGAAACTTCGGAAGCGATCACCAGCATTCGTGACGTTCGCAAGCAGGTCAACGATTACGCCGCTCGCGTCAAAGACCAACCCACCGGCAAAGCCATCGTGGACGCCGCCAAAGACTTGAGCGCCAAACTGACCGCCATCGAAGAGCAGCTCTACCAAACCAAAAACCAGAGCAGCCAGGACCCGCTGAATTACCCAATTCGGCTGAACAACAAACTGGCCGCGCTGGCAGGTTCGGTGGCCGGGCCGGACGCCGCTCCAACCGATCAGGCATATCAAGTCTTTGACGACTTGAATGCCCGCACCAACGCCCAGCTTGAGAAGTTGAAGCAAGCCATGGCTACGGACGTGCCCGCGTTTAATAAACTCGTCAGGGATCAGAATGTGCC
>JAGNMH010000015.1 GCA_017991275.1 Acidobacteriota bacterium | reverse complement strand
AAGTATGGATTTGGCCAGCGCAATGAAATACGGCGTAACTGAGGAATTCAAAATTCCTCCTGGCCAATATTTCGTGATGGGCGATTGTAGAGACAACAGCTTTGACAGTCGTTACTGGGGAACTGTCCCGATCGAAAATATCGCTGGGAAAGCCCTGATGATTGTCGCTTCCGCTGATTCCAGCCGTCTTTACCAAACTCTCAAATAATCAACACCTACCCGAAGGAGAGAAGTTGGGATTTTCGTTTCAAGTCGAGCGCCGTGACGCGCAAACTCAGGCGCGCGTTGGGCGAATCAAAACCGCGCACGGCGAAATCGAGACTCCGGTTTTCATGCCAGTCGGAACTGCTGGAACGGTCAAAGCGCTGACTCAAGAGATGCTGGAACAGTTGGATGCGCGGATCATTCTGGGCAACACCTATCATCTGTTTTTGCGCCCCGGCCACGAAACCATTCGGCAGCTTGGTGGATTGCACAAATTTATCTCCTGGCCGCGTTCGATCTTGACCGACAGCGGAGGCTTTCAGGTTTTTAGCCTCGGCGATCTGCGAAAGATTAGGGAAGAAGGCGTCGAGTTCCGTTCGCATTTGGATGGATCAAAGCAGTTTCTTTCGCCGGAAGTTTCAATGCAGATTCAGCACGCACTGGGTTCGGACATTGTAATGTGCTTCGACGAATGTACGCCTCATCCAGCGACTGAAAAGCAGGCGAAGGATTCTCTGGAGTTGACTTCGCGCTGGGCGCGCCGCTCACGGTTAGAGTTTGATCGGCTGAACAGGGCAGGCGAGACTCCTGCGTACCAATCGCTATTTGGCATCAATCAAGGCAGTGTGTACCCTGAACTACGCCTGCAAAGTCTGGAACAGTTAGTCGAAATCGGCTTTGAAGGTTATGCCATAGGCGGTCTGAGCGTTGGGGAAGAGAAGTCACAGATGTATGACATTACTGAATTTATCTCGCCCCGGCTTCCCGCCGACAAGCCGCGCTACCTTATGGGCGTGGGGACGCCTGAAGATTTGATCGAATGCGTAGCTCGTGGGGTAGACATGTTTGATTGCGTCATGCCAACCCGAAATGCTCGAAATGGTCAGGTTTTCACTTCGCGTGGCAAGTTGAACATTCGCAACGCCAAATTTATAGCTGACCAAAGGCCGCTTGATGAGGAATGCGAGTGTGCTGTTTGCCGCCGTTATTCAAGAGCCTACATCAGGCATTTGTGGAATTGCGGAGAGATATTGGCATCAACACTTTGCTCGTATCACAATCTGGCCTTCTATCTTGACAGCATGCGATCCATACGGCAAAGTATCGCGCTTGGTGGGTTCAACTCCTTTCGTACTAGCTACCTGAACAAATTCAAAAGCAGTTCAAACGGGGAATGAGCACGCCACGTCTTGCAAAAACACAGGTGATGAATTTCACCGCGTGACAAAAATCTTTCAAAGAAGGTTGAACCCGCCCTAGTGATGTCACAACAGATAGGTTTGTTTTTGATCTTGCAAGGAGGATTTGGCTCTTTGGGACCTCTGGTTCCGATGCTGCTGGTCTTCGTGCTTTTTTACTTTTTGATTATTGTACCTCAGCGAAAACGTCAGCGAGCGACTGAGGACATGCTCAACAACCTGAAAGCAGGGGATAAAATTGTGACCAGTGGAGGGCTTTACGGGCAAATAGTAAGTGTGCGCGAAGACAAGCGCACTGTGCAGTTGAAGATCGCCGAGAATGTGCGAGTCGAGGTTGCCCGCACTGCTATTAGCGGACTTCAGGAAAACCCTGAGCAGAAAAGCTGAATGCGGTATTTGCCCAACTCTTCTCGTAGAACTTCTGAACCAAAGCTCAACTGGTCGCTTGCATGGATTCAATAACAGCGACGCTTGATAGTCTTATGAACAAGAATCTTAGTACTCGTGGAATTGTGATAGCCGTCCTTACGATCGGATGCCTAATTATTCTGTTTGGCCCCTGGAACAAGCAAAAAGATTATACCCGCAGTGCGGGAGATTTTTTTAAGCCCTCAAAGCTAAAACAGAACCTTGGTGAAAACATCAGACTTGGCCTTGACCTCAAAGGTGGGACTCACTTGGTAATGCAGGTGCAGGCTGACGAGGCCATTGCATACATCACCAACAACAACGTCATAAAAGGGAAAGACGATTTGAAAAAAGACGGTATTCAATATACCGACATCAAAGCGACTGCTCCCGGGTTGATAGTTGTTGAAAATCAAAACCCCGCCGATCACGAAAAGATCAAAGAAAAGTTCTATACTTTTATGCCAAGCGATGGCTGGGATGCATCCACCAGCAGCAACCCCGCTTCGGTGACATTCAAGCTTACCCAGCGTTTCGCAAATCAGATACGCAAAGAAGCGACTGAACAAGCGAAAACAATTATCGAACAGCGCATCAATCAGTTTGGTGTTGCTGAACCGACAGTTCAATTGCGTGGGCGAGAAGAAGATCATCAAATTCTGCTGCAAATGCCTGGTGTGGATAATCCCGAACGCGTTAAAGAATTGCTAAAGGTTACTGCCCGTCTTGAGATTCGGGCTGCCAATGGTCAAAAGTTTGACACGAAAGAGCAGGCGGAAGCGTCGCTTGCCGGAGACGCCAGCAAAGAAGTGCTGCCTTACCTGGAAAAGAAAGTAGATGGGACTTCTGACAATGGTTGGTACATCGTTGACAAAGCCGCAGTAATTGACGGCAATGATTTGCGTGAAGCCCGCGGGGTTCCAAATCAGCGAGGCGGTTTTGGGTATTACGTGGGGTTTTCGCTGAAGCCAGGTGGGTCAGAGAAGTTTGGCACCTGGACCGAGAATAACATTGGCAATTACCTTGCCGTGGTTCTCGAAAATAAAATTCGCAGTGTCGCAGTTGTCAGAGGCAAGATCACAGACAGTGGGCAGATTGAGGGTAACTTTACCCAACAGCAAGCTGAAGACCTCGGCCTGGTTTTGCGTTCAGGCGCTCTGCCGGCTGGCATAACCTATATTGAAGAGAGAACTGTCGGACCATCGCTTGGTGCTGATTCGATCCGTCAGGGCATCTTGGCATCAGTCGTAGGATTAGGGTTGGTTATCTTGTTCATGCTTGGTTACTACCGTTTGTCCGGTGTCAATGCAGTTGTGGCTCTGATTTTGAATTTGATAATACTGCTTGCCGGGCTGGTCTTGTTTAGTGCGACTTTGACTCTGCCTGGAATTGCCGGGGTCATTCTTTTAATTGGTATGGCCGTTGATTCAAACGTTCTGATCTTCGAACGAATACGCGAAGAATTACGAGCTGGTAAAATCGTTTCGTCGTCAGTCGAAACCGGATTTAACAAAGCTTTGGTCACAATCATTGATACTCACGTCACGACGATCGTCTCGTCTGTCTTCCTATTTATTTTCGGTACAGGCCCGATTAGAGGGTTTGCTGTGACACTGACCATAGGTTTGCTTGCAAACCTATTCACCGCAGTTTATGTGTCGCGCTCAATGTTCTATTGGGTCTTGAATCGCGGCGGACGTAAGGCTGAAACACTAAGCATCTGAAATTGGCAAAGTTATGATCGAGATTTTTAAGAACGCAAATTACGATTTTCTAGGCAAGAAATGGTTTTTCATAGGATTGTCCTGGGTATTGATTCTTGCTGGCCTCGGCTCCGTCCTTTTCCGAGCTTTTGATGGAAAAGACAATACGCATCCGTTCAATCTGGGTGTTGATTTTGCCGGGGGAACGCTGGCTACTGTGAAATTCAAAGCCGCCCCTGATTCAAACAAGATTCGTCAGGCGCTGGAACAGCAGGGTGTTGAAGGCACAAAAATCATTATCCAGCCTGTTACAGATGAAATTGGCCAGGCACCTAAAAATGAGATTCTTGTTCGACTACCTGTTGACCAAAAACAGGGACAAGCCGCAGATGGTAGCAAATCTCAGAACGATGCCGATGTGGGCAAACAGAAGATTCTTGCCGCCTTGGAGACGTTTAACGACCCTTCGACTAAAGGGAAGACTAATATCAATACTATTGGTAGTGACAACTTAAAGATTGCTTTGGTTGAAAAGGCAAAGTTGGATCAGCAGAGTGCTGAGGAAGCTGCCCATGCGATTGTTGATTATCGCGAAAAAATTCGTGGCGGTCTGATTGGCGAAATAAGTGAAGTGAAGAACATCAATGGCGTTCCTCCCCAGATAGGCGACTCCCTAGACAAAGATTTTTTTACTGGCTACGCGTCAGTTAAAAGCGCCGAAGCCGTTAGCCCTCAAGTAGGAGCGGACCTTAGGAATAGTGCCATTATTGTCACGTTGGTTTCCTGCTTGGCAATGCTCGCATTCGTCGCCTTTCGCTTTAAGTCTTGGGGGTTCGGAATTGGGTCAATAATTGCGGTTGTTCACGATGTGCTTGTGACGCTGGGAATATTTTCGATTATGCAGTGGGAGATCAATCTCACTGTTGTCGCTGCGTTGCTTACTCTTATTGGCTATTCGATGAACGATACTATTGTTATTTTTGATCGAATACGAGAGATGATGAAGACAAAGCGGCGTGAAGGCTTGGAAAAGCTCTCTAATGATGCCATTAACCAAACACTTTCACGTACGATAATCGCTTCTGGGCTGACGTTTTTAGCAGTGTGCGCAATGCTGGTTTTCGGCGGGGAGGTGCTGCGCAGCTTTTCCTGGTGCTTGTTTATTGGAATCTTGATCGGCACATATTCTTCGATATACATTGCTAGTCCGTTTATGCTTTGGTGGGAAAGTTGGCGAACGAATATGCGTACAGAGAAAATTGGGGTTACAGCGGGTAACGTTTCTTCCTCTTCTTCAGGAGGAAGCGGGTCGCAATCTTTATCTTCGGCAGCAGTTACTCCGCAGATGTTAGCGGCTGCGGGTGTCTCTACATCCCCCAGAAAGCCTCGTAAGAAAGGAAAGTAGAGCAAAGCTTAGGCATTAAGCCTAAGCTTTGCTCTTGCCTAGATCAATCTTTTTGCAGCATAAGATTGATAAAATGCGGCAATTTGGTAAAACAAAATTAGGTGAAAAGTCTTGACGAATAGTAAGTCAGATAGTAGACTTTATATCGTTGCTAACCCATCAAAACTCGAAGTAATCAAGTTGTCATAGTGAATATAAGCATATTGCTTAATTTGCACTTCAATTGAGTAAGGGACATTGACTAAGGCGTGATTTATTTCTTTAATTACCCTTTTTCGACTTACTTTCCTGCTTGCTGTTTGTCGTAAGTAGTTTTAGGTTTGTGTGCAAGTCGCGGGTTGGCCAGTTCGGTTCGAGGCAGGTCGTCTCAATCAATAAGTAAACAAAATATAGTGTCTTTTTTGAGTTTCATTGATTTGGGTCAATAGCTTTAGCTCGCTCTGCATTCATACGTAGTGGGCTTTTGTATTGTCCTATCAATTGAAATATCGTTTGATAGAGTTGCAAAAAAGTGACTCACTTTTTTGACCTGTCGGCTTTGAAGTCAATGGAGATTGCAAGCTATGTTCGATAACTTAGTTGAATCATCAACGCAGGGTAAAGGTGGTGCTCGCACTGGTAAGTTCATGTTGATTACTTCACTAATATATGTTGTTGCGTTGTTGAGTATCGCAATTGGCACAATTGTGTGGATGAATCCGAATCTTGTCGATGCGCTTGATGTACAGTCAATGTTAGCGCCACCACCGCCACCACCTGCTGCGCCCCCACCAGCGGCAGCGGCTCCTGTAAAAGATACTCCTGCTCCCACAACTTTTGTACCGCCAACCAAACCGCCTGAGAGGATTCCAGACCCTACAACTGTTATATCTAGGCCTGTAGTTTCGGCTGTGTCTACTGGTGTTCCAGGCGGTGTACCAGGTGGGGTTACAGGTGGCGTTCCTGGTGGCGTTGCTGGCTCCAAAGGTGATGATGCACCACCACCACCACCACCACCACCGGCGCCCAAGCCGACCCCGGAGCCTACTCCAGTTCCTAAAAAGATAAATGTTTCGGGCGGAGTGCTTCAAGGAAGTGCAATTAGAAAACCTGCACCTGCTTATCCACCAATAGCTAAGGCGGCCCGTGCTTCAGGTGCTGTTCAGGTTCAAGTTACCATATCCGAAGACGGGCGAGTAATTGATGCACAGGTTGTTAGTGGGCATCCTCTGCTTCGCGATGCCGCGTTACAAGCGGCAAGGCAATGGACTTTCAAGCCAACTGAGCTTTCAGGTGTTCCTGTGAAAGTTCAAGGGGTTTTGACATTTAATTTCACATTGCAATAGTTTGAGTGGGAACTTTCTTCCCAGCAACAGAGTCTACGCAGGTAGTTGTAAAAACCTGCGGTGTTGTTGCCATAGCCATTTTTTATTACCTGATTCAGTGTGATTAAGGTTTGTGAATAAATGGCTCAGGCTTCAGTATAATTTCAGCAACTACTAATTGGAGGATTTCGACATCATGATGATTTTGCTTAGCCAAGTATGGTTGGCGGTCAATTCATTCGCTTTTGTTTTAGCTGAAGGTGGTGACGCCCAAGCTTTTGATTTTTCGCTAATGGGAATGCTTCGCAACATGGGAACAGTTGCTTTAACTGTGGTCGTGATACTTTTGATCATGTCTATTTGGTCAATTGCCATCATGGTTGAGCGGTATTTAACTTTTAGCGCTGCCAAAAATCAATCTAGAGAGTTTGCCCAAAAGGTAGCCCAATCTCTAAAGAATCAAAAGATTGATGAAGCTATTAGCCTTTCAGATAAATACAAAAAGAGCCATTTGGCAATGGTTGTGAATGCTGGTTTGCAGGAATTTCGTGCTCACCAACTCTCAAGTGATATTTCTGGTGAAATTATTGATGCATCCAAGCGGGCGCTGCAGCGTGCATCAGCTATTAAGATAGCTGAATTTAAGCGTGGCTTATCCGGTTTGGCTACAATTGGATCAACTGCTCCGTTTGTGGGTTTGTTTGGTACTGTTTTTGGCATTATCAACGCATTTCAAGGCATGCGCAGCGCAGAATCAGCAGGTATCTCGGCCGTGGCCGGTGGTATTGCAGAAGCTCTCTTTACAACTGCTTTTGGGTTGCTTGTTGCAGTGCCAGCAGTGTGGTTGTTTAATTATTTTACCAGCAAGGTAGATAATTTTGTCGTTGAGATGGATAATTCTTCTGCTGAGTTAATTGATTATTTCCTGAAACAGCGCGGGAAAAAATAGTTTTTCCGATTTCTAACTTAATCGAGTCCTTCAGTTGCTAAAGTTTCCAATTTGAATTGGGGGGATAAAGATAATCTCCCCAATTCAAATTGGGGTGGATTGTTTTTATGGCATATCCATCAAATAGCTTCTCAATTCAATTTCGTGTTAGGAGGAAAATGCTATGGGTATGAGCGGCGGAGGTGGGGGCGGTCTTCAGTCTGAGATTAACGTCACGCCTATGGTAGATATTATGCTGGTGTTGCTAATTATCTTCATGGTTGTTACGCCGATGCTTCAGTCAGGAGTAACGGTGACATTACCGAGAGGTAAAAATCCTGATGAAGATGGCAACATTACCAAAGATAGTGCAGTTGTTGTCTCTGTTCCCAGTAATGGAGTTTATTACTTGGGGCGAGACCCAATTAGAAAAGAGAATGTGGTAGAGAAGATCACCAATAGATTTAACACGATGAAGCCAAGTGATGAGAGAATTGTCTACATCAAAGGTAGTAATAATGTGCAGTATGGTGACATTGTGGATCTAATCAATATGATTAGGGAGTCTGGCTACGAGAAGATAGGTCTAGTTTCTGAAAAGAAAAAGCCTAATGAATAGCTGAAAATTGAAATAGATATTAAAGCATTCATAAGTTAAGGAGAGCCGATATGGAAGAATCCAATGAATTAGGGCATGGCAAAACTAATGATGCTGTTCCTTATATTAACGTAACACCACTCATTGATGTTTTGCTTGTGCTACTAATCATTTTTATGGTTATTAGTCCGCAGAAGCCGCATCGTTTTGAGGCTAAAATACCAGAGAAGCCGCCTGAGAATCAGCCGGATACTCCTCCAGACCCATTGAGCCTTTTAGTTACACTTCCTCAATCAGGTTCCGGCTATAAATTGAACACCGAGGAATTGAAAGACTTAAATGCCTTGGGAGAGCGGTTATTTAGTGCGCTCAATGGGCGGCCGCAAGACCGAAAGGCTGTTTTTATTAAGGGGCCGCGAACTACAGCCTATGGTGAGGTTGTTAAGGTCATTGATGTTGTTAAGCAATCTGGTGGGCAGCCCATAGGCCTTCAGATAGAAGGCTTAGACCAATAATCTGTTTTGGGCCGTTTTGTTATAAGTCAGAATATTTGCCGAGTAGAATCCGGCTAAGAAATTCGAGAATACATGTAAAATATGTGTTTTCATCATATTTGAGCTAAGATTAAATTTTTTGCGGGGAGAATTCCTAAAGACTATGAGAGTTTTCCGTCATATTCCAAAAGCAGTTTGTGTCCTGGCGCTTATCTCAGTAGCAATCCTGAGTTCAGGTTGCGACTATACTAAGAAAGTTATTGCCAAAGACAAACTCAACCAAGGTGCGATTTCTTATAATCAAGGTCGTACTAAAGAAGCTCAGAAGTATTTCAGAGATTCTCTGAAATGGGATGACAAAAGTGCTATTGCACATTTGTTTTATGGGGCAACTCTAGTAAAAGACTATAAAAACGTCGAAGGGCCAGATAAAACCAGGTTAGCCAATGAAGCGCTGGAAACTTACAAAAAGGCTCTTGACCTAACTACTAATAACTGCCGCAATCGTGACAACGCGATAAGTTATATTGCTAGCATTTATGATGACCTGCAGGATAATGATAATTGGCGAGAATGGATATTAAAGCGCGCTGAAACAGATTGCGCCACTAAAGATGTTAAGGCGACAACCTTTTACACAGTTGCTGTTAAGTATTGGGAGGCAGCTAAATACCAGACTGACAGATATCAAGAGAAAGGCGCCCAAGACCCATTTCATTATCGCAATATGGATTATGCGGCAGCATCCGCCGACAAAGTCAAAGCGGAAGAAGCTGTTGCTAAAGGGTTGGAGTTTATAGAAAAAGCATTGCAAGAAGATCCTAAGTACGTGGATGCATTGTATTATAAAAGCCTTCTGTATCGTCAACGCCAAATGTTGACGAAGGAAGAGTCAAAGCGTAAAGAATTGGACTCTCTTGCAAAGAAACTATCTGAAGAGGCAACGGCATTGGATGCTGCCAAAAAGCAGCAGGAAGAACAGAACAAGCCTAAAGGTTAGTTTGGGCAATAAAGGCAGTTCATATAAACTCGATTTGGCTAAACAGCCAGTGCTAAGCAGATAAGCGCTGGCTGTTTTTATTTCATTTGCCAGATTGATCACAAAGTTTTGGTGCTATGCAAAATCAACTTATCAATGTTCTTTTAATTGAGGACGATTCAGCCGCTGCCGAAATTGTCAAAGGTTTGATAGGCGGAGAAGCATTCTATCAGCTGGAATGGGTAGATAATCTGCAATCTGGACTTCAGCGTTTAGATCAAGGTGGGATAGATTTGGTACTTCTAGATTTTGGACTACCAGATAGTGCAGGGCTTCCTACTTTTATCAGCACTCAGGAGAATTTCCCAGGCGTAGCAATTATTCCTCTCACAGCGACCGGAGATGAGTCATTGGCGGTCCGTGCTATACAAATGGGAGCTCAAGATTATCTTTTCAAAGGCTCAATAAACCGGCAGTTATTAACGCGAGCAATTAGATATGCTGTTGAGCGTAAGCGTGGTGAGGAAGCATTGCGCCGCGCGCATGACGAACTCGAATTACGGGTACAAGAGCGCACGGCTGAGCTATCAGCGGCGAACTCTAAATTAACCGAACAAATAGCAGAACGCCTTCACGCCGAAAAAGAATTACGCAAGCTTTCAAATCGTTTGGTTGAAGTCCAGGAGAGTGAACGGAGGAGCATTGCACGTGAACTTCATGATGAGATTGGCCAATTATTGACAGGGTTGAAGTTGGTAATTGAAATGGCTTCAAGACTATCTGCCGATCGCCTCAATGAACAATATGGACAAGCCCAGATGCTGGTCAATGAACTAATTGGGCGAGTGCGTGATCTTTCATTGGATTTGCGCCCGGCAATGCTTGACGATCTAGGACTATTACATGCACTGCTATGGCACTTTGAACGTTATACTTCTCAAACATCAATTAGTATTTTCCTGGCCCACACAGGGATCGAAGGACACCGCTTTAGACCGGAAATTGAAATAGCAGCTTATCGAATTGCACAAGAAGCGCTGACGAATGTTGCCCGGCACGCCAATATAACTGAAGCGAAAGTTAGTGTGTCAGCTGATGCGGAAACCCTTAGTTTGCAAATAGCGGATAAAGGCCAGGGCTTCGCCGTGGCAGAGGCACTTGAGTCCGGTGGAT
Source organism: Acidobacteriota bacterium (assembly GCA_017991275.1). GTDB lineage: Bacteria > Acidobacteriota > Blastocatellia > RBC074 > RBC074 > RBC074. The sequence goes on along the minus strand of JAGNMH010000015.1, from coordinate 8,129 downwards.
CAAGCGGGTTGGCAGGAATGAGAGAAAGAGCACATCTACTTGGCGGCAAGTTGACTATTGAGTCTCTGGCTGATGCGGGAACAATAGTCACGGCAATTTTGCCGCTGGGGGAGCTTTAGAAGATATTTAAGAGTTCAGGGTGTTGCAGTGGAAAGGAGTGGATGATGCCGAATATATTGCTTGCTGATGATCATAATATCGTGCGTCAAGGCTTGCGAGCATTGTTGCAAAGCGAGCCTCATTTCCGGTTAGTTGGAGAAGCGAGTGATGGTATTGAGGCAGTTCGCCTGGCTGAAAAGCTTAGGCCCGATGTTCTCATCACAGACGTTATGATGCCGGGATTGAATGGTTTAGAAGTTACGCGCCAGGTTGCCAAGATGTTGCCGCAGACCCGCATTATTATTCTTTCTATGTACACAAATGATGCTTATGTGTTGGAGGCGCTTAAGAACGGCGCATTAGGCTACGTACTAAAAGATTCCCAAGCTGCTGATTTGATTCAAGCCGTCAAGGAAGTGATTGCCGGAAATCGTTATCTCAGCCCACCACTTTCCGAACGTGCTTTGGAGCTTTATCTACGTAAGGTTGAATCAGTCCCGGACGATCCCTATGAGCTATTAACAAGCAGAGAGCGTGAAGTTCTTCAGCTTGTAGCCGAGGGGCGGACAAGTGCCGAAATTGCCAATCGCCTTTTTATCAGCCCTAGAACCGCAGAAGGCCATCGAGCTAACCTTATGAAGAAACTCGGTTTGCAAAACAATGCAGATTTAATTCGCCTTGCACTGAAGCGGGGCATCCTTCCGATGGATGGTTGATGATTGGCGTGTGGCCAATGTTTTTCTGCTAACAGCGTTTCTTGCCGCATTATCCTTGCGTGCTATACTCGCTTCGAGTCGCGGAGCAGGCTGGGCAACCGCTCTTGCTTCGGTTGATTTCAAAGCCAAAAACAGGAATTGAGGTCAACCGAAGCGGGAGAGGAAAGTCCGAACACCATAGGATAGCAGGCTGGCTAACGGCCAGGCGGGGCGACCCGACGGAATAGTGCAACAGAGAACAGACAGCCCTAAGCGTGCGAAGCACGGAATTTCAAGTTTGAAATTCCGTGCTTCGCACGACGGGCGATGGTGAAACGGTGAGGTAAAGGCTTCACCAGCGGGTGTGGCGACATACCCGGCTAGGCAAACCCCCTGCGGTGCAAGACCAAATAGGGAAACGTTATAAAGCTGATCCGGCCACTTCGCGTTTTGGCGCGGGGCGTTTTCGGGTAGGTCGCACCGAGCGGCGCAGTAATGCGACGCCAAGATGAATGGTTGCCGCTAGCATTTAACGATGCGAGTACAGAATTCGGCTTATAGGTCAGCTCTGCGGCTCAAAGAATTCATTTTCAAACAAGACAATCATCAGATGAAATACTCATTCTTACGAACAAATCTGGCGCTGGCGATCATTGGTTTGCTGCTTGGATTGGTTGGCGGGTTCAAGCTGGCCAACTGGCAATATCGTCGTCAGGCAGGCGTGACTTTGCAAAATTCTGTAGCTCAGGCGGCAGGCCGTTTGCAGCAAGCCGGTGGTAACCGTGAAAACATGACACCGCAGCAGCGCGAACAACTTTTCAACGAGATTAAAGCGATCATTGATAAGGCCAAGGCCAGTCCGAATGATGTCGAAGCCCAACTTGACGCTGCTGATCGGTTCATTCAGGTTAGCCAGCCAGACGAAGCCTTGCAGTTTTTGGAGCAAGCCCAAAAAGCCAATCCGAATGATAGTCGCACTATGCATGGCTTTGCGTTGGTTTATTCGATGAAGACTCAATTTGAAGAAGCGATAAAAGCAGCCAAACGTTCGCTCGAGTTAAGCCCGGACAATTCCCGTGTGCAGATGTTGTTGTTTACCATCTATTTGGAATCGAAGACTCATCTGGACGAAGCGGAAAAGATAATTGCCAGTCTGGAAACCAGTGGCGATCTAAGTCCGCAAATTATCAGTCGTGCGCGCGAAGATTTGAATAAAGTACGCACAGGAGTTGGCGGTGGCACTGTGCTGGATCACGGGCCAAAAGACCCCAAGTAAAGTCGGAGAAAGTCATTGGGATTCATCATACGTTGCGTTTTTGTCCTATTGGTTTTCAGCTTCGTCGTTTATGTGCTGAAAGCGATTGTGCGGCTCAGCGCTCATCTGCGGGCGACAGTCAAAGATGTCAAAGGCATGCGCGAACAATTAGGCGGTCGCTCCACGCCCAGCGCTGATATGGTTCGCTGCCTTTCCTGTGGAGCTTTTGTTTCCTCACGTGACGCCCTGACAATTTCTTCGCGCAAATCCTCTCAAACATTCTGTTCTCGCGAATGTATTGCCGCACACGCAAAAAGCGTTTAACCCAGCCAGTTCAGCAAAAAACTCGCCTTCGTTTTTATCTCTTATCGTAAGTAACCGCGACTACGACTGAAATTTTGACATGCTACGGTCAATCCGTATGATGAGCGCCAACTGTCTCGGCTGGTTCCGCGAACTCTGTAAAACCAAAAGCTAAAAACTGCTCACAGCAAATTGAGCAAGAGGTAAATTCAACATGAGTGTTGTGAATGCCGAATATGGTGAAATCGAAATTGGTCTGCACCGCTCACAGCCTGAAACGATCCAGGTGGAATTGCGCGTTAGCGATCCTGGAACGCAAGGTGAAATTGCGCCCGCTCGCGGTCAAATCAACATCACGCCCGAAAAGCTGTCAGAAGAACTATTTGCGTTGCAGAACGATCCAGATGAGTACGGTAAGAAGCTGGCCGAGTTTGTTTTTGAATCCACCGAAATCCGGGAACGTTTTGGCGAAACAAAGGCGGCTTTTGAGAGTCGTGGAATGCCGATCAGGTTAAGGGTTCAGATCAGCTCAAGTTTGGCCGAACTCCATGGGGTTAGTTGGGAGTTGATGCGCGATCCGAAAACAGAAACAGCGTTGGCGACATCAGAAAGAATCGTCTTTTCCAGATTCATCCTCAGTCAGGATTGGCGAGTTATCAAACTGCGACCCAAGTCAGAATTGAGGGCGCTGATTGCAGTTTCATCTCCCTCAGACCTGGCCGATTCCAATCTGACCCCTGTTGACACCGAAGGAGAAATTGCTCGCGCCCGCGAATCGCTGGCTGGAATTCAGGCGACAGTGGTTGGAAATGACCAGCCGTTAACGCTGAACCGTCTGGTTGAAGCAATACGCCAGGGCGTGGACATTCTATATCTGGTTTGCCACGGAGAAATTGCCAGAAGGACGGGGCCTTGCCTGCTGATGCAGGAAGAAGACGGAACTACGGCAAAAGTCTCGGCCAGCGACGTAGCGCAGAGAATCGGCGAATTGATGGAAGTTCCTCGGCTGATCTTTCTGGCTTCCTGCGAAAGCGCTGGCAAGGAATACGGAGACAGAGGCCATGCCGCGCAAATCGCTTTGGCTCCGCGACTTGCTGAAGCCGGAGTTCCTGCCATCGTGGCGATGCAGGGCAAAATCAGCATGGAAACCGTCAAGCGTGCTCTCCCGATTTTCTTCACTGAAATGCTGAAAGACGGACAGATTGACCGGGCGATGGCTGTGGCTCGAGGGCTGGTTCGGGAAAGATTTGACGCCTGGATTCCGGCGTTGTTTCTGCGACTGAAAAGCGGGCGCATCTGGTACGAACCCGGATTTGCGGGCGGCAGCAAGGAGGAATTCCAAAAATGGAGTTCGATTTGCAGTCGTGTTCAAAAAGGTCAGTTCATTCCCATCCTGGGACCGGAACTTGGCGAAGATGTATTCGGCGGAACGCGCGAACTGGCCAGCGAACTTGCTGATAAGTATGCATTTCCGCTTGCCGCGCACGACCGCACAGACCTGGCCAAAGTCACTCAATTCATCAGCGCCAGCCAGGATCGTGATTTCGCGCAGGAAAAAGTCCAGAACCAGTTTCTGCTTCAGCTTTCCAAGCGGCTTGACCAGAGCACGAATGGCAATTCCAAGCGAACTCTGCCTGAATTTCTGGATATGGCGTTGGAACGTTGCCGAGCCGATGAAAATCATCCGTATCGAATCCTGGCCGATCTGCCCGCAGCGATTTATTTGAACGCCAGTCCCGAAACGATGCTCTATCGTTCATTGAAAGCCACAGGGAAAAATCCCGAAGCGGTTTTCTGTTCCTGGCGAGGCAAAGAAGTTCCCAAACAGCCGCAACCCAAAGCTCTGACGCCCACGCCCGAAACTCCGTGGGTCTATCACGTCTTCGGTTTGTTCGGGAAACCAGACACGATGGTGCTGACCGAAGATGACTTCTTCGATTACTTGATTGCGACTTCGCGGCTTGATTTGTTGTTGCCGACGCTGGTCGGGCGGCTGATGCAAAGCTCACTGCTGTTTCTTGGATTCAGGTTAGACGATTGGCGGTTCCGAGTGCTGTTCCGAATGATCGTCACTCGCCAAGGTATTGAGACAATGAAAGAACTGTCGCACGTCGGGGTGCAGGTCAACCCGGATGAAAACAGTCTGGCTGATGTCGAACGGGCAATGAAGTATATGGAAAGTTACTTTCAGGAGGGCAAAGGCGGCGCGCCAAACATCTCCATTTACTGGGGGACGGCGGCAGACTTTTTGAAAGAGTTGCGCCAACGATTGGCGGAAACCAGCGCGGAAGAAACTGCTCCAGTAACGCAGGAGGGCAATGATGATTGGCTCTAAATTGAAACGCGCACTCGGAGCGAACCCATTCGTTGGGCCGCGGCCCTTTGAAACCGGGCGCAAAATTTTCGGACGCGACCGAGAGATTGACGACCTGTATTACCTGCTCAGCGCCGAACGCATCGTACTGCTGCATTCGCCGTCGGGCGCTGGCAAAAGCTCTCTGGTTCAGGCCGGATTGATTCCGCGATTAAACGAACGCTTCGACGTGTGGGGGCTGACGCGCGTCAACTTACAACCGCCTGCCGATCAATCAGCCAGTTACACCTCAACCGTCAACCGCTACGTCCGCAGCGCCATACTTGGCTTTGAGCAACAGATTCCCGCCGAACGACGCCGCAGCGAATCACAGCTTGCCGAAATGACGCTGGCCGAATATGTGGCGACTCGCCCGCGCAGACGATCCGCTTCTCAAAACATCGTTCTGATCTTCGACCAGTTCGAAGAGATTCTGACCGCCGATCCGCTCGCCATTGAAGCCAAGCACGAATTCTTCAAACAATTGGGCGATTTGCTGCTTGATCCGCACGTCTGGGTGTTGTTCGCTCTGCGTGAAGATTACATGCCCGCGCTCGACCCTTATGCCCAGCAAGTGCCGACGCATCTAAAGAACTCGTTCCGGCTCGACTTACTGCGCTGTGAGGCCGCCCGCGAGGCGATTTCCAATACTGCCGCAGAAGGTGGTCGTCAGTTTGATTCAGCGGCAGTGGAGAAGCTGGTTCGTGATCTGGCGACAATGAAAGTGCAGCAGCCGGATGGCACGTTTATCAAACAGACCGGCTTGTACGTAGAGCCATTGCAGTTGCAGGTGGTCTGCCGTGGGTTGTGGGAACGCATGCCCGCAGGAAAACAGACGATTGATCTGACCGACATTGAACAGTTCGGTGATGTCACCAACGCGCTTTCCGGTTACTACTCTGGCGAAGTCGCGCGCATTGCCAGTGGTGACATGCGAGTAGAACGAACAATCCGCGAATGGATAGGCGACCGGTTGATTACTCCAGACGGTATTCGCAGCCAGGTGGTGAAAGGTGCGGGCCATAGCGAAGGCCTGGACAATGAATTGATTGCCAGTCTGGTCAACACGCATCTGGTGCGCGGAGAACAACGCGCCGGAGCGGTTTGGTATGAACTGGCGCACGACCGTTTGATCGAACCAGTGCGCGGAAATAATCGAGACTGGTTCGATGCCCACCTGCACAAAGTTCAGAAGTTGGCGACATTATGGGAAGCGCAGGGCCGTCCCGAAGGTTTGCTGCTGCTTGGCGAAGAGTTGATCGAAGCAAAGCAATGGGCAGCACAAAACGAATCCTCGCTGACCACGGTCGAGCGCAAATTCCTTCAAGGCTCAGCGGCGAAGCAGGAAGCGTTTGAGAAGGAACAACGACAGGCCAGGAAGCTGCGCCTGATGCTGGCCGCTGTAATCGTTGTGGCTCTGGTGGCTTTGGGGGCTGCTGTGCGAGCTTACAATTCCAGCCTCAAAGCCAGCAAAGCCGAAAAGATTGCCCACAGCCTGGCTTACGTTGCGAATATGAATCTTGCGCGGTCAGAGTTTGAAAGAGGCAATCATCAAAGAGGGTTCCAGTTGCTCGACGCATACTTGCCCGCAAACGATGCGGCCAAAAAGCAGGGAGAGTTGCGTAGCTTTTACTGGTACCTTCTTGAGCGCCAATATCACAACGAACTGGCTACGCTGAGAGGGCATGAGGATTCCGTCTTGTCTGTGGCTTTCTCGCCAGACGGGCGGATGCTTGCCAGTGCAAGCGCGGGCAAAACGGTAAAGCTGTGGGACGCGCAGAGCCGTAAGGAGCTGGCGACGCTGAGCGGGCACGGGGATGCGGTTAATTCTGTGGCCTTCTCGCCGGAAGGTCGGATGTTGGCCAGTGCCAGCAGAGACAAATCAATAAAGCTGTGGGATGTGGCCAGTCGAAAAGAACTGGCGACACTGAACTTGAACGGGGATTCGGTTAATTCTGTGGTCTTTTCGCCGGACGGTCGTATTTTGGCCAGTGCGAATTCTGACAGGTCAATCAAACTGTGGGATGTGACCAGCCGCAGGCAACTGGCGACATTGAGCGGGCACGGAGCCGCTGTGAACTATGTGACTTTTTCGCCAGACGGACGGATGCTGGCCAGCGCCAGTTTTGACAAGTCCATCAAGCTGTGGGACGTGACCAGCCGAAAGGAATTGGCGACGCTGAGCGGGCACGATGCTCCTGTAAATTCAGTGGTCTTTTCGCCGGATGGGCGGAAGCTGGCCAGCGCCAGTTCTGACACTTCGGTCAAGTTGTGGGACGTGGCCAGCCGGAATGAACTGGCGACGCTGAGCGGTCATGATGACAGGGTCTGGTCGGTGGCCTTTTCGTTAGACGGACGTACGCTGGCCAGCGCCAGTGACGAGGTCAAGTTGTGGGACGTGGCCAGTCTGGATGAACTGGCTACGCTGAGCGGGCATTCGGGATATGTTTTGTCTGTCGCTTTTTCACCGGCTGGACGGACTCTGGCTAGCGCCAGTTCTGATAATTCGCTCAAATTGTGGGATATGGCCAGCAGCAAGGAATTGGCGAAGCTGAGCGGGCATGGGGCTGCCGTCAATTCAGTGGCCTTTTCGCCGAACGGACAGGCGTTGGCCAGCGCCAGTAAAGATAACTCGGTCAAACTGTGGGACGTGGCCAATCGGAAAGAGCTGGCAACCCTGAGCGGGCACGGTGCTGCGGTCAATTCGGTGGCCTTTTCGCCGGACGGTCGGATGTTGGCCAGCGCCAGTTCCGACAACTCAATCAAGTTGTGGGACGTGGCCAATCGGAAAGAGTTGGCGACGCTGAGCGGGCATGGGGCTGCGGTTAATTCAGTAATCTTTTCGCCGGATGGCCGTACGCTGGTCAGCGCCGGTTCTGACAACTCAATCAAGTTGTGGGACGTAGCCAGCCGGAAAGAGTTGGCGACACTGAACGGGCATACGGGGGCTGTAAATTCAGTGGCTTTTTCGCCTGATGGAGAAATGCTTGCCAGCGCCAGTTCCGACAAGTCGGTCAAGTTATGGGACTTGGGCGGTCGTAAGGAAATTGCGACGTTGCGCGGACACGAGGCCACTGTCAATTCTGTCGCCTTTTCACCTGACGGAGAGACTTTGGCCAGTTGCGGTTCCGGCAGTTTGGTCAAGTTGTGGGATGTGGCCAGCCGTAAGAAATTAATTGACCTGAGCGGGCACGAAGATAAGGTCTGGTCAGTGACTTTTTCGCCGGACGGCCGGACGCTGGCCAGCGCCAGTTCCGACAATTCGGTCAAACTGTGGGACGTGGTCAGCCAGAAGGAATTGGCGACGCTCAGCGGGCACGGAGCTATTGTTCTGTATGTGGCTTTTTCGCTGGACGGAGGAACGCTGGCCAGTGCCGGTGAAGACAAGTCCGTCAAGTTATGGACCGGCGCTACGGATGCAGAG
>JAGNMH010000503.1 GCA_017991275.1 Acidobacteriota bacterium | reverse complement strand
CGTGGTTGCTCTGAGCGAGGATATGTGACCCTTTACTGTTCGCATCCCCAGCACATAGGCAGCCCAGCAAAAGACCGATCCAAGCACCATCAAATCTCCGGTGATGGTGCGCGAAGACAATGCGGCTCCGCGTGAACTGACGACGATTAGGATTCCCCCGAGCGCCAGAGCCAATCCAAAAACGGTGAAGCGGGTAATCCGCTCCGAACCGATCAACCCGCCTGCCACCGCGACTGCAATTGGAGAAGTTGATGCAACCAGAGAACTGTTGGCCGAAGTCGTCAGAGCCAAACCGTTGGCAAATAACGCCTGATAGATTGTATTGCCCACAAGTCCCAACCAAAGGAACTTCCAGAAACTACCCGACGGAAATCGCACGTTACCTTCGCGCCACCATAGCAGCAACAGCATCAGCACAGTCGCCAGAGCAAACCGCAAAGCCGTAAAAGGAAACGGCGCAATTTGAGAATATGCCGTTTTCAAAACAGCAAAATTGCCTCCCCAAATCACAACCACGAAGGCCATTGTTAAGTCTGGGGAGGCGAATTTGTCGAACAGCGAGTTTTGTTTAGGCGGCATTTCCGCCTGAATTTCCGTTTCTGCCGTAGCCACTAAAACTCCAGCTTTTTCAGATAATCAATGCTGAATTTCAGACTGTCGAACGGCGAACCAGGGCAAACATCCTGTTCAACCAGATAATGTTTGATCGCGCCTTTCGGAGTTTTGGCAAAGATGGTTTTGAAATCAATAACGCCGTTGCCAACTTCAGTGATTCCGCGTTTCGGAGTTTTGTCCAAATCCTTGACGTGGAACAGCGCAAAGCGGTTGGGGTGTTTGCTCATATAGGCCAGAGGGTCCTGGTTGGCTTTGACGATCCAGTAAAGATCAAGCTCCATTTTGACCAGATTCTTGTCAGTTTCAGCCAACATCAGATCATAGGGAACTTTGCCGTCAATCGCCGCGAACTCGAAATCGTGGTTGTGGTAAGCAAGCTGAAGACCGGCTTTCTTGCATTCATCGCCGGCTTTATTGAGTGTTGCTATCAGTTGTTTGTATTGATCCAGGGTTTTGCGTTCGTCGGGCATCAGAAACGGACAAATAATGTAACGGTGGCCTATGATCTTTGCCGTCTCAATCGCTTTTGGCAGGTTGTTGCGTAAATCAGCCAGCGGCACGTGCGCCGATGGCGAATCCAGCCCAAGCTGGCCAAGCAAAGTTTTGATCTGTTGCGGCGTGCGATTGTAATAACCGGCGAACTCGACTTCCTTGAATCCAAGCTCGGCGATCTTTTTTAGCGAACCGTCAAAATCTTTGGCCATTTCGGCGCGTACGGTGTAAAGCTGGACGCCGATTTTTGAAAGTTTGGCAGCCTGTGCTTCGGTTGTAAGTGAGTTCAAAGCCAGGGCGCTTGCGGCAATGCCAACTGTGCTGCAAGCCGTCTGGCGCAGAAACGTTCTTCGGTTCAACATCAGTAAAGCCTCCAATTTATTTTGTGATTTGCGCGGAGAAGCGAGCGGATCATAGCAGGCATAGCGGGTGCCGCAAAACTGCTGGTAAGATGCCCGCGCAACTTCAAACTCAAAAAACTCAAAGGTGTTTACAGTGTTCAAAACGATTCTGACTTGTCTGGTTTTGCTGACGACGACGCTGACAATCGCCGCCCAAACCAATCGTCAAACAAAAGCCTCGCCAAAACCGGCGCAGACAAAAGAAGACAAATCCGAGCAGGCTTCTGCGCTTTTCGACGCCGGGCAGCAAGCCCACGAAGCCCGCGATCTGGCCAAGGCGATTGAGCTTTATAGCAAGGCTTTGGAACTCGACGCTGAGTTGTGGCAGGCCGAGTTTCAACGAGGCAACGCTTATTTTTCGCTGGGCAAGCTGGCTGAAGCCAAGGCTTCGATGGCGCGCGTCAATCAATTGCTGGCGGATTATCCTGTCTCGGATCAACTCAAACAGATTTTCGCTCGCGTGCAAACAACGCTGGGCGAAATTGCTCTGGCCGAATCGAAAACCGATGAAGCGGAAAAAGCTTTTAGTCGAGTCATCGAATTGAATCCGAAACCCAATTCTCAAAATGCGCGCGCGCATTCGGGGCTGGCCGAAATTCTTTACGCCGCAAACAAACACGCCGAAGCCATAGCCGAAGCCAAAGCCGCAATTGCCGCCGGAGACGATCGCGCAGCGACTTTCACATTGCTTGGGGTCGCGTTGACCGTCACCAACAAATTCGATGAAGCCTTGCCCGCGCTTGACGAAGCCGTGAAACGCGAGCCGAAAAACGCTGCGGCCTTGCTTTACCGGGCCGAAGTTTTCATCGCCAAAAACAAACCAAACGAAGCCGCCGCTGATTTACGCGCGGCTCTGGCAATCGAACCCAGCACACGGACCAAGCTGCGGCTGGCTGCGCTGCTGGCTCAAGCTAAACAATTCGACGCGGCAATAGCGATGTTTCAGGAAGTCGTCAACGCTGAGCCGGAAAACTCCGGCGCACGGACAGGTTTGACTGCTGCCCTGATTGATTCCGGCAAAGCCGCCGATGCCGTGACCCATCTTGAACAATTGATAAAAGCCGAACCGAACCGCGCAGTTTTGCGCGCTCAATTGGCGGAATTGCTGTTGCCGAAACAGCCTGAAAAAGCTTTGGAGCAATACCGCGCCGCCGCCGAGCTTGATCCGAAAAATGCCAGCCATCACGTCGGCGTGGCTTCGGCGCTGGTCAAGCTGCGAAAGTTTCAGGAAGCCGTGGACGTATTGAAACCTGTGTTGGCGGCGAATCCTGCTGGCGATGTCGTTTACTTCGCGCACACGAACATGGCTACGGCGCTGTTTGAGCTTGATGATTTTCCAAACGCTGCGGGTGAATTCTTATGGATTCTGGATCATCAGGCCAAACGCGGCGACCAGAAACGAACGGCGATCACGCTATATTTTCTTGGCATCTGCCTGGACAAAACAGGCAATTACGAACAGGCCTTAAAAGCTTACACAGAGTTTATGGAGCTGGCTTCGCCCGATAATCAGTTGGAAATTGAAAAGATTAAGCTTAGGCTGCCACCTCTGAAACGGCAGATCGAACAAGGAAAAGGGAAGAAAAAGAAGGAATGACGAAGAAGCCGAGAGATTGAAGGACTGGGAGTTAAAGGCAGATTGATAATATTTTTCAGGAGGGATTATGACTAAATCCACGTTATCGAAAGTTTTACTGCTGTTTGTTTTTGCAGGTTTGCTGCTGGCTGAAGCTTCGGCTCAGTCAAAAAAGACGCGGGATCATCTGACCGAAATGGAAGTCGAGCAAGTGCGCGACGTTCAACAAATTGACCTGCGAATCGAAGTTTTCATCAAAGCCGCCGACCGCCGGATTCTGGTGCTGACCAATCCGGCTGCGACCCAGAAGAAAAAAGAAGAAGAAGTTTGGGGGCCGCTGCCGACCGGCACGAAAGCCGAGCTGCTGGCCGATTACAAAAAGATTCTGGAAGAAGGCGAAGAGAAGTTGGACGATTTTTTTGAACGTGACCCGAAAAACGATCAGTTGAAGAAAGCCCTACGCAAATTCAAGGACGCCGCCAATCGCCAAATACCGCAGCTTCGCGCAATGGCAGCACAACTGACTGAAAAAGCAGATCAGCGCGCACTGGCCGAAGCCGTCGAAGAAGCCGAGACTGTTACCAAAGCCGACATCAATTGATCGAACTTTTCTCAGTCTCGCCCCACTCCAAGCGCATCAGCCACGCGGTTTATGTAGTTAAACCAGGAGGCGATCAAGGTAATCTGCAAGATGGCCTGATCGTCGTAACGTGCATTGCGCAAACGCTCGTGGTATTCCGGCGAAATTTGCGTGGCATCTTTGGTCAATTGCACCACGTACTCAACCATCACACGCTCGGCTTCGGTGATCGGCGCAGTTGTGTAATCCTCTCGCAACGCATTGACCAACTCTTCATCTACTGTCACCCGACGCAGAAACTCTGCGTGCGAAGTAATTCAGTAATGGCACCGGTTGGTAACCGAAACCATTGTGGCAATCATTTCGTGCTGCCGTCTTTCCAGCGGCAGGTCCGGCGACATCAGCGCGCCAAATGTTGAAAATGCGTGATACAGCGCATCCGGGATCAACGTGTGTGAAGCCACAATGCCTGCTGCGCCGTCGGCGGTTGGCTGCACCGGCGTGGCGTATTCAATTGGATACAAATCGCGTTGCGATTCCATCGCATTGCGCAGCTTTTCATCGGCTTCCGACATCGGAATAGTCTTAATCCATGCCATCAGAGGTTTTCCTTTCTTGATGAAATACCAGGTAATAGACCGGTGCGCCCAACAAAACGATGACCGCACCGAGCAGAGCTTGGCGAGGATTATTGCCCGCCAACAAAAACAGCAGCAATACAACAAAACTTAAAAAGATAATTGGTGTCACCGGATAGCCGGGTACTTGCCACAAGGCGGAATTGTCCGCTTTGCGGCGAGGCACGAAGACCGAGCCGACGGTCAAGGCGATGAAAATCACAGTGACGAAAACAAAATAAGCAACAATCTGGTTGAACGTGCCCAGTGTCGCCAGAAGCGATGCCATGGTGGCCTCGGCCAGAATTGCCCGCGCAGGAGTGCCAAAGCGCGGATGAAGTTTGGCAATTGCGCCGAAGAAAACGCCATCGCGGGCCATTGCGTAATACACACGCGGCGCACTCATCACCACGGCGGCCAAACTTCCCAGCACCGAAACAATGACGATAGCGGAAAAGATCGCTCCGCCCGACCGCCCGAACAGTGCTTCGCCAGCCTGTGCGGCAAAGGTTTCACCGGAAGTCACGCGATCCAGGGGAACCAGATAAAGAAAGACTCCGCTTGTCAGAATGTAAACCAGCGTAACGGCAATGACTCCAAAGACCATGGCGCGCGGCAAGGTGCGCTGCGGATCGCGGACTTC
>JAGNMH010000502.1 GCA_017991275.1 Acidobacteriota bacterium | reverse complement strand
CGAAGAAATGCAGAGAACCTTCACGTTCAACTTTCCGCCCGGCACAAAAACTGCGCTGCACAAATTCAACATCACGCTCAGCGACGGAGTTTTGACCGAAACTGCAAAGGTCAATTTGCTGGCTTTGCGAAAAGGCGAAGCCATCGCTTTCGCTTACGACGTTGACCGCGACGGCTTTGACGATTACGTCATGGAAAATGAATTTCTGCGGCTGGTGGTTTCGCCCAATGCCGGAGCGCGGGCTTTTACATTGCTGAATAAGCGAACCGGCGAAAACGTCTTCACCAGCATAGGCGGTTTGCGCGACAAGTTTGTCGAACTTGATCCGGCTGATCCAACCCGCAACCCACGACGAAAGCGCGGAGCTTACGGCACTTTCAACCGGGCTTATTCGGCGGAAGTCGTCGCCGGGATGGGCGCTCAATCGGTGTTGAAACTCGGCTACGACGCGCCGGATGTTTTCCCTTCAGGCGCACGCATCGAACGCACAATCACGCTGAAGGCTGGCGAAGAATTCTTCACCGTGGATTACCGAGTGACTCCGAAAGCTGCCGATGGCAAACAGGCTTTCTGGTCAGCTTCGTCCATTGTCGTAGGCGATCCGGCGAATCAGGCTCGACGGTTTGTCACTGCGGGCGGAGCTTTTGAGTTTGCGGCAGCAAAGACTCGCGCGCTGAATGCTGGCTGGCTGGCTGCGCCGGTTGGAGGGCGAAACACCTTCGGAATTTTCTGGCGAGAAACTGAAATCGCAACGGCTGAAGTCGAAATGAAAGATTTTTCTTCGCTGGTCAATCTGAAGTTCAAACCGTTCGTTTCAACGGAATCGCATTCATACCGGCTGGCGCTTTACTTCGGCGCGTTGCCGCCGGAAAGACTGGCAGCCGAACGTTCACGAATGTTGGGTGAGTAGAAAACACCTTTTTTATCGTGTACTTTATTGCCGCTCCCAGGCAATAAAGTATAGAGGTACAAATGATGAGAAGGGGTTTCGATATTTCATTTTTAAGTTTGCGGGAAATTAAGCGCGGCGCTTTAATTGCGCCGTTGTTGTTTTTTCTATTACCGATTTCGCTCACTGCCTTTGCTCAGCAGAACCAGCTCCGCACCAAAATCAAAGTAACAACTCAGAACGAAACGGGACAGCCAGTCGCTGGCGTTGCGGTTCAGGTCAAACTCAGGAACGATGTTCTTTCCACCATCATCAGCGACGAAAAAGGTGAAGCCGTCGTCACAAACTTCCCGCCCGGCATTTACGAAATCACAGTTTCAAAAGATGGATTTCAATCGCGTACTCAGAGCAAAGTCGAGTTGAGCACTGGCATGGAAGTCGCCATCAACTTTGTGATGATCCCTCAAATTTCAGTCAAAGACGAAGTCAACGTTACCGCCAGCGCTTCGGATAATCCGCCGGAACAAATGTCTTCAACTTCGATTGAATTACAGCGAGTGACTTTGCGCGAACTGCCTTTGCCGACCAATTCGGTCAAAGACGCTCTGCCGTTGTTACCCGGAGTCGTGCGTTCGCAACAGGGCGAAATCAAAATCTCCGGCACGGGAGAAAACCGCAGCGCCTTCATCGTCAATTCCGCCGACGTGACCGATCCGGCCACAGGGCAGTTCGGAATGACCGTGCCGGTTGACAGCGTCGAATCCATCAACGTTTTCAAAACGCCTTACCTGGCGCAATACGGGCGTTTCACCGCCGGAGTCGTTTCGGTAGAAACACGCCGTGGCGGCAACAAATGGAATTTTGAACTCAACGACCCTTTCCCGGAATTCCGTTACCTGAACGGTCACTTGCGGGGTTTGCGTGATGCCACTCCGCGCGTGGTCTTCAACGGTCCGCTTATCAAAGACCGGCTTTTCCTTTCCGAAGGAACCGAATACACCATCGCCAAACGCGCCGTTCAGACACTGGAATATCCGAACAAGGAAACAATCAGCGAATCGGTCAACTCGTTCACTCAATTGGATTACATCGTTTCCGGCACCCACACTCTGACCGGGACTTTTCATCTGGCTCCGCGCAAAGACAAATTTCACGGGCTGGATTTTTTCAACCGCCGCGAAGTCACTCCGAATTTCAGCGGCAAAGATTACACAGGAACTCTGATTGATAGATTGACGATAGGCCGCAGCCTGCTGGAAAGTCTGGTTTCGGTCAAAGATTACACTGCGAATGTTTGGGGACAGGGCGTTGCCGAAATGACTCTGACGCCGACGGGCAATCGCGGGAATTACTTCAGCGAGCAGGATCGTCAAGCGACGCGAACTGAATGGACTGAAACTTTGTCGCTGCAACCGATCAGCGGTTTATCCGGCGGAGGCTCGCATAACCTGAAATTCGGCAGCATCATCGGTCGCACCACCAACCGTGGAGAATTGATTGCTCGCCCGGTCAACATACGCGACACCAATAACAACCTGCTTCGCCGCATAGAATTCGCTGGTGGGTCGCCGTTTGATCTGACCGATTGGGAAACTCATGCCTTCGCGCAGGATCATTGGAACATCACTCCCAAAGTGGCAATGGACATCGGCTTGCGGTTCGAACGGCAAAGCATCTCCAACACTTTGCGTTTTGCCCCGCGCGTCGGTCTGGCCTGGACTCCGTTCGACAACCAGAAAACTGTCTTTAGAGCCGGAGCCGGATTCTTTTACGATCGTGTGCCGCTGGGCGTTTACGCTTTCGACAAATACCCGGAACAGGTGCTGACGTTTTACGGAACCGGCGGAGGTATCGCCGACGGCCCGCGCCGATTAGCCAACATCACTGGACGCGCTGAAAACATCAACAATCCTTTTCTGGCCAGCGGGTCGCACGTCGGCAATTTTTCGCCCAACAGCGCAACCTGGAATGTCGAGCTTGAACACAGCTTTGCGCGATACCTGAAACTGCGCGTCAATTATTTGAACAGCGATTCCGACGGAGTTGTTGTAGTGGAGCCGAAAGTTTTTCAGGGACAAGATGCTCTGGTTTTGAGCGGAAGCGGTCAATCGCGTTATCGCCAATTTGAAATCACGGCCAAATTAAACTGGGGCGAGCAAAAACAAAATCTGTTTTTGTCTTATGTTAAAAGCAGCACGCGCGGAAATATCAACGAGTTCAACACCTACATCGGCAACTTTCCGTTTCCGGTTGTGCGCCCGGATCAAGATACCCGGCTCGGTGCCGATCTGCCCCATCGTTTTCTGGGCTGGGGAACTTTCCACCTGCCGTGGAAGTTGCGCTATTCGCCGATTGTCGAATTCCGCAGCGGCTTCCCTTATTCGAACCTAAACGACAAACAGCTTTACGTCGGCGAAGCAAACAGCTTTCGATTCCCGAAATTCTTTTCGCTGGACAGTCGCATCTCGCGGGATTTTCAGGTCAGCCCGAAATACGCTTTCCGCTTTTCGGTCAGCGGCTTCAACCTGACCAATCACTTCAATCCGCTGGATGTTCATCGCAATATCGCCGATCCGCAGCACGGACAGTTCTTCGGCAATTATCGCAGATTCTTTCGGCTCGACTTCGATGTGATTTTCTGAGCAAAAAGTAGGGCAAGTTGGCAGCCTTGCCTTACTTTTACCTTCTTCGCCGGCTTCTTCCCTTCCCGCCTCTACCCACAGATTTGATCGTTGACCAGGTAATGTCCGCCGCTGTGTGAGACAACGCGCCCAAACACAGCCCTAGAAATCCAGCCCATAAGTAGTTTTTGTCAGTCTGTCCGTAAAACGAAAACGCATCGCCTTTAACCAGATTGAATTCCTTAGTCCAAGTCGTCTGCATTCCGCGTAAATAAGTGTGTCGCAGGTAAAGACAGGTCGCCGCCAGCAGAGAAAACACCAGTGCAAAATAGACTACGCGAATGACTGTTCCCAGCACAGGGCCGTGTGACAGCACCGACCGATGAGGCAAGGCGACTTGATAAGGCTTCCAGATAAAACGCAACGGCCCCCAACGACTGTAAGGTCGGCTCTGCAAATCCAAATCCGGGCCGAACATCAGTCCGGCAAAAAGCATCGCCAAAGTGGCGATAACCGACATAACGTGATCGGCTCCCCAATACATCTCTGAGGCCAGATAAGTGAACGGCGCTAAAATGAAAGTGATTGCGTCGTGCGTGTTGGCGTTTGGCATAAAACAAATCTCCGAAGGTTTTGCCCGCACAGTTGATGTTGTACCCGCGATCTGAACTAGCGTTTTAAGGACGAAACAGAAGTTACCCGACAGGCTGAATCGGGTCAAGAGGTTAATTCGTAAGGTGAGAGTAAACTTCGATGGCGCGTTCGGCCATCAGCTTCACGCCGTAATGTTCGCGAACGGCAGCCGCCCCGCGTTTTCCAAGATCATTGGCCAGTTCGGGGTTTTTCCAGAGTGAATAAATGGCTTCGGCCAAACCGGCAGCGTCTTCGGGATTGAAGAGCAATCCTCCCTGAGTTCGTTCGACGATTTCAGTAAAAGAACCGTGGCGAGGCTGAATGACAGGCACTTCGCTGGCCAGAGCTTCGATTACCGACAACCCTTTGGCTTCGGCATAAGTCGTTGGAACCGAAATGACATCCACGTTGCGAAAGAAATTCAGCTTGGCTTCGCGTTCGACTGCGCCGTGATAATGAAACTCGCTGGCCAAGCCTGCCGCGCTCAATTTGTTTTCGATCTCTTGCAGGTAAGGTTTGTGTTCCGGCGCAATGTACCCTGCTGCTTCAAGTTTGGCCGAAGGAAAATCGTCCCGTTGCCGCAACAAACGATAAGCTTCGGCCAGGACGTGCAAACCTTTTTCAGGCGCAACACGGGCAAAATAACCAATCGTAAATGGCTCGCTGGCTCTGTGCTTTCTGGGCGTCTGAGCTTCGTAATCTTTGAGGTTTATGCCGAGCGGAACGACGTGAATCTTGCTCCGCGGGATTCTCAGATAGTCGGCCATAAAATCCGCGTAATAG
>JAGNMH010000501.1 GCA_017991275.1 Acidobacteriota bacterium | reverse complement strand
TCGCCAGTGTGCAGCCATCCATCAACGAACGCAGCCGCCGAAGCTTCGGGTTTGTTCCTGTAACCTTTGACGACGTTTGCTCCGCGAATCAGCAATTCGCCGACACCGGTTTCTTCATCAACTTCAAACAGTTTCAGGTCAACCACCGGAGCGGCAAAGCCCACGGAATCAGCGTGATCGCGTGAATACTCGTGAGGCAGAAACGTAGCCACAGACGAAGTTTCAGACAATCCAAAACCATTGCCTACGCGAGCGTTAGGAAAAGCTTCGATCAATTTGCCAACAAGTTCGGGCGCAATCGGCGCTCCGCCATACGTCAGCCAGCGAACGTGGCTGACATCGAATTCTTTGAAGTTCGGCTGACTGATTGCCAACCAGTGAATCGCCGGAACCGAAGTCACCGAATTGGTTCGTTCGTTGACGATGGCCTTCAAAAATTCCTGGACGTTGAACGCGGGCATGACCACCGAAGCGCTGCCGCTGGCGCAGCAACACAAAAACTGGGAGTTGCATCCTGTAACGTGAAACAGCGGAACCGAAATCAGCGTGCGAACGCTGCCATCGGTTGGCAGGTTGACTACGCGAACGCAGTTTTCGTTGTTGGCCAAAAAGTTGGCGTGCGTAGTAATCGCGCCTTTGGGAAAGCCAGTCGTGCCGCTGGTGTAAAAAATGGCTGACGCCTCTTCCTGCTGCAAATCTTCTATGGCGAAAGGCGCGCCGTCTGGCAAAGCTTCGCCAGTCTTAAACGAAAACTTCGCGCCGGAATCGTTGATGACGTATTCAACTTCAGGCTCGGCAAATCGAGTGTTGACCGGGACGGCAATCGCTCCGGCCAGTTGAATCCCCCAGAAAGCTACGCACCATTGCAACCCGTTGCCAAGCTGAATGGCTACGCGGTCGCCTCGTTCGACGCCCATCGCTTTCAACCCGCCGGCGACGCGCGCGGCACGATCCCAAAGCTGCTGGTAACTCGCCCGTTCCGCGCCGAGTTCAACAACGGCTTCGTTCTTTGGCGAACGGTCAACCGTCGCGCGAAGCATTTCCACCAGCGAGTTGTGCATGTTGTCGTAACGCAGAATGCCATCGGCACCGCGACTGACGCCGGAATAATCGTATGGTCGAATCATTGGTTCTCCTAAAAGTTCGTAGTACCGCCTTCAGGCGGAACGGGGACGTCTTCAAGCAAACGGGACAGGTCTTCCACAAACACTAATCCGCCTAAAGGCGGCGCATGACTTTCCGCCTGAAGGCGGGACTACATGCATTTAATAAGCGCCTTGTGTTTCAAAAATTCTGCGCGGATTTTCAACCAACATGGTGTTCAACTGTTCATCAGTCACTCCGCGAGCTTTCAGCGCCGGAATCACATCGTTGTGAATGTGCAGATAATGCCAGTTCGGCAAAATCGCAGGCAGAGCGCGTTCGGGCAGCCAGTCGTTGACGCAGGCAGCATCGTGCGACAAAACCATTTTGTCGGCGTGGCCGCGTTCGCACATTTTGGCTACGGTGGCGACGCGGTCTTCAAACGGCAGCAGAGTGTCTATGCCAAACCGATCCATGCCGATGTACGAACCGCTGCCTACCAGCTCTTCCAAATAGCCGATGTCGGTTGTGTCTCCGCTGTGACCGATGACTACGCGCGAAAGGTCAACGCCTTCTTCCTGGAAAATCTTTTGCTGCTCCAAGCCGCGTTTGGTGTGAGCATGCGTGTGAGTCGAAATCGGAACTCCCGTTCGCCGATGAGCCTGAGCTGTCGCACGCAAGACTCGCTCAATGCCCGGAGTCACTCCCGGCTGATCGGTCGCGCACTTCAGGATTCCGGCTTTGACGCCAGTGTCGGCGATGCCTTGTTCAATGTCGCGGACGAACATATCCACCATCAATTCGTCTCCGCCCAGAATCGTTCCCGGCCCCTGGAAGTGAAAATAGAATGGCAGGTCGTTGTAAGTGTAAACACCCGTAGCCACGATGATGTTAATCGCACTCTGTTCGGCAATGCGTTTGATGCGCGGGATGTAGCGGCCAAGCCCGATCACCGTCAGATCAACGACCGTGTCTACGCCACGAGCTTTCAACTCATTCATCCGAGCGACGGCGTCGGCGATGCGCTGTTCTTCGTCTCCCCACTGTTCGGGGAAGTTCTGCATGATCTCCGTCGAAAGCACAAAGATATGTTCGTGCATTAGCGTCTGGCCAAGCTTTTCCGCTCCAACCGCGCCGCGCACGGTGTTAATTGACGGCATCTGATTCTCCTTGTGACCGGTGATTGAGTCTTTGCCGAAAAGGCGCGGTATTGTGGATTAGCCTCTCAAAGTTGACAAGCAAGAGTGGTCATAACCCGAATCATTGCTTGACGATCCGAGCAACTGACACGTACACTCCGGTTCTACTTACGACCTATCAAGTTACAAAAATAGCACGATGAACCGCACTCAATGCTTCATTTGCGCCTTTGCGTCGTGCCGAAAAATTCATCAAGTCAGGAAAACTCGAAATGTCACACAACCTCTTCAACACTTATCAATCATTCGATTTAGGAAACGGACAACAGGGCAAGTTTTATTCGTTGCCGGAACTGGAAAAACAGGGCGTCGGGGCCATCTCCAAACTGCCGATCAGCATTCGCATCGTGCTGGAATCGGTGCTCCGCAATTGCGACGGCAAGAAGGTCAAGGAAGATGACATTCGTGCCCTGGCCAATTGGCAAGCCAAAGCCGAACGCACCGCGGAAATTCCCTTCGTCGTCGCCCGCATCGTCTTGCAGGATTTCACAGGCGTGCCTCTGCTGGTTGATCTGGCGGCGATGCGTTCAACCGTCGCGGCGCTGGGCAAAAATCCAAAGATTATAGAGCCGCTGGTTCCGGTTGATCTGGTGGTTGACCATTCCGTGCAGGTTGACGTGGCCGGAAGCTCCGACGCTTTGCAGCGAAACATGCAGATTGAGTTTGAACGCAACCGCCAACGTTACGAATTCTTGAAATGGGGAATGCAGGCTTTCGACACTTTCAAAGTCGTCCCGCCCGGCATCGGCATCGTGCATCAAGTCAATCTGGAATATCTGGCCAAAGGCGTGCTGGACAAAGACGGCGTTTATTACCCCGACACCCTGGTCGGAACCGATTCGCATACGACGATGATTAACGGTTTGGGCGTTGTGGCCTGGGGCGTGGGCGGCATCGAAGCCGAAGCCGGAATGCTGGGGCAACCGGTTTACTTCCTGACGCCGGATGTTGTCGGTGTGCATCTGCACGGCAAATTGAACGAAGGCGTGACCGCCACCGATCTGGTTTTGCATTGCACTGAAATGCTCCGCAAAGCGAA
The DNA here is from genome assembly GCA_017991275.1 of Acidobacteriota bacterium. Classification (GTDB taxonomy): domain Bacteria; phylum Acidobacteriota; class Blastocatellia; order RBC074; family RBC074; genus RBC074. Next base: position 1,613 of record JAGNMH010000501.1, on the reverse strand, counting down.
AGTCGTAGGCAAATTCGTTGAATACTTTGGCGAAGGCGCGGCTTCGTTGTCGCTGACCGACCGCGCAACGATTGCCAATATGGCTCCCGAATACGGCGCAACGATGGGCTTTTTCGGCGTGGACGAAGAAACCTGCAACTACCTGACAGCGACTGGCCGCACTCCAGATCAAGTCAACGCCTTCCGCAATTACTTCCAGGCGCAAGGGCTGTTCGGCATTCCTAAAGCGGGCGAAATCGAATACAGCCAGACTTTGGAATTAGACCTTTCGACCATCACGCCAAACGTTGCCGGGCCGAAACGTCCGCAAGACCGCATCGAACTTTCCAGTTTGAAAGACAAATTCCTGGAGCTTTACGAAAAACCTGTCGCCGAAAGCGGTTACGCCAAATCTGCGGCAGACTTCGGCAAGCGCCATTCGACTACAACCTCCGCCGGCAAAGACGTTGACCTTGGTCACGGAGACGTTTTGATTGCGGCGATTACTTCCTGCACCAACACCTCGAATCCGAGCGTGATGCTGGCCGCAGGCATTCTGGCGAAGAAGGCCGTCGAGAAAGGCTTGAAAGCGAATCCGCGCGTCAAAACTTCGCTGGGGCCGGGTTCGCGCGTGGTTTCGGATTATCTGGCAAAGACGAACTTGCAACCTTATCTGGATCAACTCGGCTTTAACGTAGTCGGTTATGGCTGCACGACCTGCATCGGAAACTCCGGCCCGCTGGATGCCAAGATTGAAGAAGTCGTGACCAGCAATGATTTGATTGCGGCTTCGGTGCTGTCGGGCAATCGCAACTTTGAAGCTCGCGTGCATCAGAACATCAAAGCCAACTTCCTGATGTCGCCTCCGCTGGTTGTCGCCTTTGCGCTGGCTGGCCGTGTGGACATCAATCTGGCGACTGACCCAATTGGCAAAGGCGCGGACGGCGATGTTTACCTGAAAGACATTTGGCCAAGCTCGGCAGAAGTCGGCGCGGTGCTCAACGCGGCAATGGACGCGGCGACTTATCGTCGTCTGTATTCGGACTTCACTTCTGAAAATCCGTTGTGGAATGAAATCCCGGCCAGCGTCGGCGACGTTTACGAATGGGATGAAAGCTCGACTTACATTCAACAACCGCCGTTCTTTGAAAATTTCGGGATGGAAGCCGGAACGATTGCCAACATCACTGGCGCGCGTCCGTTGGGAATCTTCGGCGATTCGGTGACAACCGATCACATCTCGCCTGCCGGTTCGATCAAGGCTTCATCGCCCGCAGGAAAATACTTGCTGGAAAACGGCGTTTCGCAAACGGACTTCAACAGCTACGGTTCGCGGCGCGGCAACGACCGAGTGATGACGCGCGGAACCTTTGCCAACGTTCGCATCAAAAACCTGATGGTTCCCGGAACCGAAGGCGGCGTGACCAAATATGGCGACGAACAGATGAGCATTTATGACGCCGCAATCAAACATCAGGCGGCGGGAACTCCGCTGATTGTCATCGCTGGTCAGGAATACGGCACTGGCAGTTCGCGCGATTGGGCTGCGAAAGGCACACGATTGCTGGGCGTCAAAGCCGTCGTCGCGCAAAGCTTCGAGCGCATTCATCGCAGCAATCTGATCGGCATGGGAG
>JAGNMH010000500.1 GCA_017991275.1 Acidobacteriota bacterium | reverse complement strand
ATCTGGCAGGAACTGGAGTTGCGGCTTGGGGCGGATGACAGCATTCGACTTGCGGAAGGCACGATACTGCAAAAGGGGGTGACGCCCATGCGCAGTTTCGTGACTGAGCCTATGCAATACGGCAAACTCTTTCTGGCTGGTGATTCCGCACACATCGTTCCGCCAACTGGAGCGAAAGGGATGAATCTGGCTGTCGCCGATGTTCGCATTTTGTCACGCGCTCTGGCGTCGTTCTACAAAACGGGGCAAACCGATTTGCTGGCGCAGTATTCTGGAATCTGTTTACGCCGGATTTGGCGCGCAGAACATTTTTCGTGGTGGATGACCTCACTGTTGCATCGTTTTCCCGAACATAGTCCGTTCCAACAACGAATGCAGCTATCCGAACTTGAATACGTGACCAGTTCTAAAGCGGCTGCGACTGCACTGGCTGAAAATTATGTCGGGTTGCCGTTTGACTGGTGAAGCCGATCTTGAATCAGAGGTAAATCAATGAATGAAAAAGTTGCCGTAGTTACAGGAGCCGCGCGTGGCATAGGGTTGGGGATTTCGGAAAAGTTTCTGTCCCAGGGTTATTGCGTGGCATTGCTGGATGTTGATGCCGCGACGTTGGCGCAGACGGCTGAAACTTTGCGCGAGCAATCCGATGTGTTGCCATCCGTGATCCTTACGGTTGAATGCGATGTGTCTGATCCGCAGCAGGTTCAGGCTGCGATAGATAAAGTGGCCGAACATTTCGGGCGGATTGACGTGCTGGTGAATAACGCGGGCATAGCCGTTTTCAAACCGGCCTCGGAAACTTCATTTGAAGATTGGTCGCGCGTTATGGCGACGAACCTCAATGGCCCGTTTCTTTGCACTCAAGTCTGCTTGCCTGTGATGTTGAAAACAGGCGGGGGCAGTGTGGTCAATATCGCTTCAATTTCCGGCGTCCGAGCCAGCACACTGCGAATTGCTTATGGAACCAGCAAAGCGGCTTTGATGCACCTGACCAAACAACAGGCCGTCGAATACGGAAACGTCGGCGTGCGGGTTAATGCTGTGGCTCCCGGTCCGGTTGAAACTGCGATGGCGCGACAGGTTCATTCCGCCGATATTCGAACCAGCTACCGCGACGCCATTCCCCTGGCGCGTTACGGCGCCATCCAAGAAATTGCCGAAGCCGTGGCCTTTTTGTGCAGCGATGCGGCCAACTATATCAATGGCCAAATTCTGGCCGTTGACGGCGGATTCGATGCGGCTGGGGTTGGGTTACCCAGCTTGAGAGGCGAGATATAAACCTATCCCTCAGCCTTGATTTCCAGACGCTTCGATTTCCGGGCCGTACTCAAATGGCTCTGCGGTTTTGGGTTCGCGTTCAAACATCCGATAAATCACAGGCAACACCAGCAAAGTCAGCAAGGTAGAAGTGACCAGTCCTCCGATGACGACGGTTGCCAGCGGGCGCTGAACTTCGGCTCCCGGATTGGTTGAAACAGCCATCGGGACAAACCCCAGGCTGGCGACCAATGCAGTCATCAGCACGGGACGCAGGCGGATGCGGGCGCCTTCGCGTATGGCATCGCGGACTGAAAAGCCTTCGCCACGCAGTTTGTTGATGTAAGCGATCATGACCACTCCGTTTAGCACCGCCACACCAAACAGGGCGATAAAGCCGATTGAAGCCGACAGGCTAAGGTTCAATCCCCGCAACCACAAAGCCGCGATTCCGCCGACCACGGCAAACGGCACATTCAGGATAATCAGCATCGAATGTTTGACCGAATCGAACATCACGAACAGCAAGGCGAAAATCAACAGCAAAGCCAGCGGGACGACAACGAATAACCGTTTTGTTGCGCGCTCCTGGTTTTCAAATTGCCCTCCCCAGGTCATGAAGTAACCTGAAGACATTTTGACCGAAGCTGCAATTTTGGAACGGGCTTCGGCAACGAAACTGCCTATGTCGCGACCGCGCACGTTGGACTGAATGACAATTCGACGCTGGTTGCTTTCACGGTTGATGATGTCCGGCGCGCGAATAAGTTCTACTGTGGCGATGTCGGCCAGGCGCAAATGTTCGCCGGCTGGAGCTGTCAGTGGCAATTCGGATATGCGGTCTGGAGCGTTTCGGAAATCTTCAGGAAAGCGCACCAGCACTTCGAATCTTTTCTGGCCGTCTATCAATGTCGTGGCCACTTTGCCGCCGACAGCGGTTTCAATCAGTTCGCGAACGTCGGCGACGTTCAAACCGTAACGAGCAATCTTGTCGCGCATCACCGTTATTTGCAGTTGAGCCGCGCCTGACAAGGCCTCGGCCTGCACGTCGGCAGAGCCTGGAACTTTTTCCAGGACACGGGCGATCTCTGCCGCTTTTTCTTCCAACAGGGCCAGGTCTTCGCCGAATAGCTTGACGGCCACGTCGGCTTTGACGCCGGAGATGGTTTCATCCAAACGCATTGCCATCGGCTGAGTGAAGTTGTAAGCCACGCCCGGCAACTTACCCAGCTCAGAATCCAGTGCCGCAATCAACTCGTCCTTTGTGCGTGGTTTCGATTTGATTTTGGGCCATTTGTCGTGAGGTTTCAGCACAACATAAACGTCGCCTTGATGAACGCCCATCGCTTCAGTGGCCAGGTCTGGGCGTCCGATTTTGGTGACTACGCTTTCGACTTCGCCGAATGATTTGACGATCTCTTCGACTTTTTGGCTGATGTTGACCGATTCGGTCAGGGCGACGCTGGGCAGTTTGCGTGTTTCGATCAGGATTGAACCCTCATCCAGTTTCGGCATGAACTCAGTGCCGATAAAGAACAGCGAACCGATGGCGACGGCAACGACAATCACTGCCGCGCCGATGGTCAGCCAACGATGGTTCAACGCGCCATCCAGCACGCGGACGTAGTTGTGTTCGGTGAAGCGATAAAGCCTGCCTTCGTGTTCCTTTATCTCGCCGCGCAACACCAGAGAAGAAATTGCCGGGACGAACAACAACGCCAGCAGCAATGAGCCAAGCAAAGCCGCGCAAACCGTGATCGCCATCGGAGCGAACATTCGCCCCTCCAAACCCTGCAACGTGAAAACCGGCAGATAAACGGCAATGATAATCAGCACGCCGAACAGGATCGGTCTGCCGACTTCCAACGCCGCATCGTGAATGGTTTCAACCGTGTGGCCGCGATGTTTGGGATGGCTAAGCCGCCGGATGAAGTTTTCCATCATGACGACTGCGCCATCAACAATCAGCCCGAAATCCAATGCGCCCAGGCTCATCAGGTTGGCCGACACGCCCAGCCATTTCATGACTATGAAGGCTGAAAGCATGGAAATTGGAATGACCGCCGCCACAATCAGCGAAGCCCGCACGTTTCGCAGAAATAAAAACAGAACGACGATCACAAGCAATGCGCCTTCGATCAGGTTCCATTTGACGGTTTGGATTGTGTGGTCAATGACTTCGGTCTGGTCGTAAAAGGGTTTTATTTTGACGCCAGCGGGCAGAGCGGTTTGTAAATCCGCGATTTTCTGTTTGACGCGCTCGGTGACGGACTTGCCGTTTTCGCCTTTCAGAATGATGACCATTCCGGCGACACGTTCGCCCGTGCTATCGCGCGAAACAGCTCCCTGACGCTGCATTGCGGCGGATGAAACTTCGGCCACATCGCGCAGGTAAACCGGAGTTCCCGCGCTGGCAGATACGACTATGTTTTCAATCTCGGCAGGATTTTGCAGCAAGCCGACTCCGCGCACGGTGTATTGTTCGGCTCGGTGTTCGATGAAACCTCCGCCGAAGTTCGAGTTGTTTTCGGCGACGCGGTCGAAAACGCTGTGCAGCGTCAATCCGTATTTGACCAGCTTGGCAGGGTCAACCAGCACCTGATACTGATGAGTTTCTCCGCCCCAGGAATTGATTTCGCCTACGCCGGGAACGGTTCTCAGTTGAAGTTTGACGAACCAATCGTGCAGCGTCTTCAACTCCATCAAGCTGTCTTTGGGTTTATCCTTGCGGTTGTCTTCGATGGTGTATTGGTAAACTTCGCCAAAAGCCGTGGCCACAGGGCCAAGCACTGGCTCCAGTCCGGGCGCGATTCTTGTCTTGGCTTCGTTCAAACGTTCGTTGACCAGTTGTCGCGCCAAATAGGTTTCAACGCCGTCTTCAAAAACCACGGTGATCAATGACAGGCCGAATTTGGAAATGGAACGGACTTCTTCAGTATGCGGCAGTCCGAGCATGGCGCCTTCGATTGGGAAGGTAACCTGACTTTCGACTTCTCCGGCGGCCATGCCGCTGGCTTCGGTGATGATGTTGACCTGGTTGTTGGTCAGGTCGGGGAAGGCGTCAATTGAAATTGTGTAAAGCGCGTAAAGCCCGGCGGCAATCAGCGCCCCAACCAATCCCAAAGTGATGAATCGTTGTTTCAGCGCAAAGGAAATCAATCGTTCGATCATTGTTTGCGCTCCAAAGGTTTCAGCGAAACGCTATCCAGGATATTTCCAGCCGCATCAACCGCCCAAAAAGTCAGACTGTCTTTTGACGCTTCGGCGAACATGAAGCTATGGACTTTATCGTTTGCGACTTCGGTCAACGGACTGCCTTTTTTGATTCCACCTGTGCGAAGTTGGCCACCAGCGCCTGAAACGAAGTATTGGATGCCATGCTGAGGTTTAATTCGTTCGTAAAAATGGTCGTGGCCGGAAAGCGCCGCGGCCAATCCGTATTTGACGAACAGCGGCTCCAGTTTAGTGCGCAATGGGTTATTCGAACCGTGCGTTTTGCCGGATGAATAGAGCGGGTGATGAAAGTACGCAATTTTCCATTGAGCTTTTGACTCAGATAGAGCTGATTCCAGCCAGACGGTCTGCTGGTCGTTGAAATCAGTCGTATCCAGCCCAAAAAATTCCACCATCCCATCGGCTTTGACTGTGGAGTAATAAGCTCGCTTTCCCATATTGAAATTCGGA
>JAGNMH010000499.1 GCA_017991275.1 Acidobacteriota bacterium | reverse complement strand
GCGTTGGCTCAACCAAGCGGCATTACCACGGACGGCAAATCGCTTTTCTTTGTCGACAGCGAGGTCAGTTCGATACGGGTGGCCTCACTGAATTCGACTGGCGAAGTGACGACAATTGTCGGCGAAGGTCTATTCGATTTCGGTGACGTTGATGGCAAAGGCAACAGCGTGCGATTGCAACATCCGCTGGGAGTCGTTTACGTCAACGGCAAGCTTTACGTCGCCGATACTTACAACCACAAAATCAAAGAACTGGAAATTCAAAAGCGCGAAAGCCGCACCTTTGCCGGAACACGGGAACGCGGAACCAAAGACGGCGACCGCAAATTGGCGATGTTCAACGAGCCCGGCGGGATTTCGGCAACTTCAAAAGCGTTGTTCGTCGCCGACACCAATAACCACCTGATTCGCCGAATTGAATTCGACAGCGGCAAAGTTTCGACGGTTGAGCTGAAAGGACTGGAAAAGCTGACGATGGCAATGGTTCGCAAATTCCGTGGCCGCACCGTCGAAGTCGAAAAACAAACCATCGCCCCCGGCTCCGGTTCAATCATGTTGTCGTTTACCTTGCCCGCCGGTTACAAATACAACACCGGCGCTCCGTTTTACGTGGCTTACAAATCAGCCGACGACAAAGTGGTTAAAATCACCGCCAGGGAAAACGCCCGCAATTTCACCGAACCAAAGTTCCCGCTGGAAATTCCGATTGAATCCGTCAGCGGTGCAACCGTGGCGACCATTGATTCGGTGATTTATTTTTGCAACGACGACACAGACAAGGTCTGTTTGGTAGACAGCGTGCGCGTGAATGTTCCGTTGGAGGTGAAAGCCGGAGCGCCCAAACAGGCGAAAGTTGAAATCGCGGCAAAATCAAAAGGCCTGAACAACTAAAAAAAATTGCCACAGAGGCGTTGGACACACAAAGAGGAATAGGTGTCCCTTTTTTCTCTCTGGACTCAATGCTTCTGTGGGTTTTCTTTTGTATCGGCATCGTCTATTCGCTGCGAACAACTCTGCTGCCATTCAGTTTGGCGAGTAAGGCTGCAATTGCAAATTCAAGGGCGGTTTTGTCCTTCGATTCCAACGTGACTTTGACTTTGTATTCGGGTGTGGAGAAGTTTGGGTAAGAGCCGATGGCGACTTGAGGATTGGCCTCGGCAACTTCGCGCAAATTTTCGGCAATGTCGAACTCTTCTTCCAAGGTGTAAACCGCGTGAGTGAAAAACGGCTCAACGCGGAAACGTTCGCGCATGGCCAGAAACTTTTTTCGGAACAGTTCTGGTACTCCGGGCAGGATGTAAACGTTTCGGCAAACCAGCACAGGCCAACGCCAATCTGGCATTTCCAACAATTCTGCATTTTCAGGCACGTCGGCCATCCTCAGTTTCGATTCCTCCACGGCATCACCGAAGAAAGTTTTCAAACGTCTTTCCAGTTCAGGATGGCGAATCACCGGTTTATCAAAAGCCGCCGCAATTCCGACAATTGTCACATCATCATGAGTTGGGCCGACTCCGCCCGAAGTAAAAACATGATCGAAGCGCGGCGACAATTCCCGCACGGCTGCCGCTACGTCGGCGATTTCATCCGGCACAACCAGGATGCGGCGAAGCGCCACGCCAAGTTCGCGCAGTTCGCTGATCAACAAACGCGCGTTTGCGTCTTCGACTTTTCCGCTCAGAATTTCGTCGCCTATCACCAGAATCGCGGCAGTGGGAACTTTCATGCGACAATCATAGTCATCACAGATTGAGGCAGGCAAATCGGCAAGGAAGTTTTTGCAGTTCGTTCGATGGAACGTATATGCTCGGCCCCCAAACAACTAAAGTTTCCAAAAAGGAAGTTTCCGAAAGAATGAAGGAGTCAGCCAATGGAACCCAAATTACGCTTTGAATCGTCGAACTCGAGGTTGATGTTGATGGTTGCGCTGATTGCGCTGACGCTGCCGTTTGTTATCTGGTCTTCGGTCAGCGGGCAAGGCCGTCGTCGTCCTATTCGACCAGTCCAGCTCGGCGAAGCAGCCGACGGATTGAAGTTTCGTTTAAGCGAAGGCACGGAAGGCGCAGACCGCCGCGAAGCTTTGCCGTCGCCGCAAACTTCTCCGCTGAGTGACGACGCCGTCAATGAATTGCTGCGCCGTTTGCCACAGATCAAAACCGATCCTGACGATGAAAAAGCCTTTGCGATGCGTGACCGTTCGTTGCCTCCGCCCAAAACCGGCCAGACTATCAATACGCAATTTCCACCGGCAGACAGCGGCGAAAAGCCCGAACCAACCGCAACTGGCGCGCTGGAAGTTGTGCGATTCGCGCCAGAAGGCGAACTTGGATTGGCTCCACATCTGACCGTGACTTTTTCTCAGCCGATGGTGGCAGTGAATTCGATTGCTGACCTGGCCGCTTCGCAAATTCCCGTCAAGCTGACTCCGCAACCAAAAGGCAAATGGCGATGGCTGGGAACAAAGACTTTGATCTTTGAACCCGAAGGCCGTTTCCCTATGGCGACGAATTACGCGGTCGAAGTTCCAGCCGGGACGAAATCGGCAACGGGCAATACTCTGGCGGCGGCGAAACGTTGGACGTTTGCGACTCCGCCGGTGAAGGTCAAATCCAGCTACCCGAACAACGGCCCGCACAATCGCAACCCTGTCATGTTCATCGAATTCGATCAGCGAATTGATCCGGCAAAAATGTTGAAGGTAATTCGGCTGACGGCTGGCGCGACTTCGTGGAAACTGCGGATGGCTTCGGCTGAAGAAATTGAAGGCGACGACAACGCTCGACGCTGGGTGAAAGCCGCCGAACCCAATCGCTGGCTGGCTTTCAAAGCCGAGCCTTTGCTGAACAGTTCCGCCGAACAACCGCTGACAGCCGGAACTTTGTTCACCGTTACGATTCCCGCCGGAGCGCCATCAGCCGAAGGCACTCGCGTGACTGTCGAAGCTCAGAAATTTACTTTTCGCACTTACGACGCTTTGCAATTGGCCGAAGCCCGTTGCGGTTACGGCGACGGCTGCCGCCCGTTCACGCCGTTTCAATTTCAGTTCAACAATCCGCTGGACGCCAAAGCTTTTCAGCAATCACAGGTCAAAGTCGCTCCGGCCATCGAAGGCATGAAAGTCGCGGTGTACGGCAACACTCTTCAAATCAGCGGAGCGACAAAAGGTCGCACGGCTTACACGGTGACGATTGACGCCGCTTTGCGCGACACGTTCGGTCAGACGCTTGGGCGCGCAGCCACGCGCAGCTTCAACGTGGGCGACGCTTATCCGATGTTGTCGGCCAGCGGCAATGGTTTTGTCGTGCTGGATCCAAACGGGCCGCCGCGCTTTTCGATTTACACGATTAACCAGCCCAGCGTGAAAGTCCGGCTGTTTGCCGTCACGGTTGAGCAGTGGCGCGCGTATCAGCAATTCATTCAAACGCGCGGCCAGCGACAACAATCGCAAACGCCTCCGGGCGAACTGGTCAAATCTCAAACCGTGACGATCAACGCCCCAGCCGATGAAATGGCGGAAACGGCAATTGATCTGAGTCCTGCGCTGAAAAACAACCTGGGACACGTGATTCTGACGATTGAACCAACCGTCAAACGCCGCGAGTGGGAACAGGAAATCATCCTCTGGGTGCAAGCGACGCAAATCGGGCTGGATGCTTTTGCCGATCAAACCGATTTGGTTGGTTGGGCGACTTCGCTGAAAGATGGCAAGCCAATCGCGGGCGCTCAACTGGAATTGCTGGGCAGCGTTGGAGCTGAATCGGGCAGTCAGACGAAAGCGACGACCGCTGCTGATGGCTTGGCGAAACTGGCGTTGCCTGCTTCGGGTTCGCAAAAAATGCTGGTCGCTCGACAAGGCAGCGACGTGGCGTTCCTGCCCGAAAGCCCTTACTGGTGGGAAGGCGCGCAGAGCAGTTGGAATCGTCGCGCCGTCCAGGATTCGTTGCGCTGGCACGTTTTCGACGACCGCGCGATGTATCGCCCCGGCGAAGAAGTCCACATCAAAGGCTGGATTCGCCGCATCGGCGCGGGCAAGCTCGGCGATGTTGGGTTTGCCAGTGAAGTCAGAAACGTCAGCTATGTGCTGCGCGATTCTCGTAACAACGAAGTGTTGAAAGGTTCGGCTCGCGTCAACGCGCTTGGCGGATTCGATACTGCGTTCAAACTTCCAGCGACGATGAATTTGGGCTACGCCAATCTGATGATTACGGCTGATGGCATTCAGCAAAACATCCCCGGATTCGCCACGAATCACAATTTGCAGGTTCAAGAATTTCGCCGCCCCGAATACGAAGTCAAAGTTTCGGCGAGCAACGGCCCGCATCTGGTTCGCGGTTCAGCGACGGTGACTGCCGCAGCGAACTATTACGCCGGAGGCGCACTGTCGAACGCCGAAACGCAATGGAGCGTGACGGCGACTCCGACGAATTACACTCCGCCCAATCGAGGCGATTTCAATTTCGGCACGTGGACTCCGTGGTGGTGGGATCGTCCGAATTTCGGCGGCGGCAATTCGCAAAACTTCAGCGGTCGCACGGACGCCGCAGGCAAACACAATCTGCGAATTGATTTCGATTCTGTCTCGCCGATTCGCGCTACAACCATCACCGCCCAAGCCACCGTGCAAGACGTAAATCGCCAAGCCATCTCCGGTTCGACAACCTTGCTGGTTCATCCGTCTGAACTTTACGTAGGCATTCGCAGCCCGCGAATGTTCGTCCAGAAAGGCGAACCGCTTGTCGTTGAAACCATTGCTTCGGACATTGATGGCAAGTTGATCGCTCGCCGTGAAATCCGCATGCGAGCCGTGCTGATTGATTGGGCGTTTGAAAACGGCGAATGGAAAGAGCGCGAAACCGCTCCGCAGGAATGCGTGATTCGTTCCGGCAACGAAGCCGCGACTTGCCGGTTTGAAACCAAAGAAGGCGGACGTTATCGCGTCACGGCTT
>JAGNMH010000498.1 GCA_017991275.1 Acidobacteriota bacterium | reverse complement strand
AGTTGTAGTGCTTGGTTCGACCGGACGCAACTTCGCGGCTGGAATGTCCGGCGGCGTGGCTTATGTGCTGGATGAAACCGGCGGTTTTTCAGACCGCTGCAACCGCGAAATGGTTTCTCTGGGGTTGCTGATTCACTTTGCCGACGAAGGCGAATTGGAACTGGTCAGGGGAATGATCGAACGTCATGCCGAATACACCGGCAGTCGTCGCGCTCAGGAAATTCTGGATAACTGGGCGGAATGGCTGCCGCGCTTTATCCGCGTCATGCCGAACGATTACAAACGAGTGCTGGATGCTCAACGGCAAATGCGAGCGGCAGGCTTGAGCGAAGAGGAAGCCGTTTGGGCCGCGTTTGAATTGAACTCCGCTGACATTTCGCGCGCTGGCGGCAAATAACCGAAACAATATCGAGAACAGATAATGGGCAAACCCACAGGATTTTTAGAATTCAAACGCGACCTGCCGCAAGATCGTCAACCGGCCAAGCGCATCGGCGACTGGCTGGAATTCCACGACCACCTGGCCGAAGAAAATCTGCGCGAACAGGGCGCGCGCTGCATGGACTGCGGCGTGCCGTTTTGTCATACCGGCAAACTGTTGAACGGCATGGCTTCGGGCTGTCCGATCAACAATCTGATTCCCGAATGGAACGATCTGGTTTATCGCGGGCAATGGCGCGAAGCTTTGCTGCGGCTGCAAAAAACCAACAACTTCCCGGAATTCACTGGCAGAGTCTGTCCCGCTCCGTGCGAAGGTTCGTGCGTGCTGGGCATCAACAATCCGCCGGTGACTATCAAAAACATCGAATGCGAGATCGTTGATCGCGGCTTTGCCGAAGGCTGGATCGTTGCCGAACCTCCTACCAAACGAACTGGCAAAAAAGTCGCCATCGTAGGTTCAGGCCCGGCTGGTTTGGCCGCCGCTGCACAGCTCAATCGAGCCGGTCATTCGGTGACGGTGTTTGAACGCGCCGACCGAATTGGCGGTTTGCTGATGTACGGCATTCCGAACATGAAGCTGGACAAGACGCTGGTCGAACGCCGTATCCAATTGATGGCCGACGAAGGCGTTATCTTCAAAGCCAGCATCAGTGTCGGCCACAATTTCCCGGCTGACAAATTGATGAGCGAATTCGACGCTGTTGTGTTGTGCGGCGGAGCCACCAAGCCCCGCGATCTGCCGGTCGAAGGCCGCCAGCTTCAAGGAATCCATTTCGCGATGGAGTTCCTGCACAAAAACACTCAGAGCCTGCTCGACAGCAAGCATGAAGATGGCAGCTACATTTCTGCCGCTGGAAAAGATGTGATCGTCATAGGCGGAGGCGACACCGGAACCGATTGCGTAGGCACTTCGATGCGTCACGGATGCCGCAGCCTGGTGCAGTTTGAAATCCTGCCGCAGCCTCCGAACGAACGCGCCGCCGATAATCCGTGGCCGCAATGGCCGAAAGTCTATCGAATGGATTACGGCCAGGAAGAAGCCGCCGCCGTGTTTGGCGCAGACCCGCGCCGGTATTCGGTGATGACCAAACGCTTCGTTGGCGACGACGCTGGCCGAGTCAAAGAACTGCATACCGTCGAAATCACTTGGGCAAAAGACGACAGCGGTCGCATCGTGCCGAAAGAAATTCCGGGAACTGAAAAAATTTGGAAAGCCGATCTGATTTTGCTGGCTTTGGGTTTTCTGGGGCCGGAGCCTGATGGTTTGCTGGCTCAACTGGATGTGAAACTGGACGCTCGGGGCAACGTAGCGATTGACGACAACTGCCAAACCAGCGTTCCGAAGGTCTTCGCCGCCGGAGATATGTCTCGCGGCCAATCGCTGATCGTCTGGGCAATTGCCGACGGACGCAAAGCGGCCAGATGCGTTGATTTTCATCTGATGGGCGAGACTTTGCTGCCTTGACAGTTTGCTGCAGGCAAAACAGGCAAAAGAAAATGGATGAGGTCGAGGAATTTCTAGCCCATCCATTTTCTTTTGCCTGGTGAAATCAGTGTCAACGGGCTTTCATCATTCCCATTTGTAATTCAGCAACGTTGCGAGCCTTGGGTGAAATGTTGGCGGCCAGCCAGCTCAGCTTATACTTCCCGCCTCGTTCGGAGTTGGTTTCAACAAACTCCAATTGAGCAACGATGATGATTTTGTTCAATCCGGTTTTTACCGTGGTGGTGATGGGGTGGTAATACAGCCGTTCAGGCAGACGCAGTTCACGACGTATCTGGTTGATGTGCGCGTCGCATTCTCCGATTTGGTTCATTTCCTGTGGGTCTTGCAGCTTCATAACTCCATGCACCAGCTCATGCATCAAGGCGATGCCGAGGTCGAAAGACGCCTTGGCTTCGCGGTCGCCGCCCAGTTGGTTGAAGTCCGCAAAATCAATCTGCAACTGATAAACGATTGAATGCTTCCCGGTTTGACTGATGACGCGATCTCCACGTTCGTAAATCTGTGCGAAGGCCACAAACTCAGAACGGTCGTGATTTTCCAGCTCATACAGATTGTCGCTGTCTACCGCTGCAACCAACAGTTCACGAGCCGTCGCCGAACCTCCGACAACGTGTTGGCGATTCCCCAGCGTCAACGCACCCTGGCTGTCAAAGCCTAATTCGACAAAACCGCTTTTCCGGCTCAAGGCTTCCAGGATTTGCCGCAACTGTTTGTCGCTCAATCGGCGCTGGCCGGAGCTGTTCCGAACTCCAGATAAATCGCTGATCGTTTGTGCCAAAGCCAGCGCTTCCAGGATTCCGACCAGCAAGGTCATTGCCACGGATCGAACCATAGTTTGCCAAAAGATTAAGTTGCCAGCAGTGCGTTTCATCGCTTCACCTCCAAGGTTTTTGTTCTCTCGGCGGCTTATGCGGAAACGGCTTGGAAAACCGGTAAAGTCGGTGGAACTTTTTTTTCGGCTGGGCGAGCGGGCTATAATCGCTGTGCTTTCAGCGAATTAGAGCCAGTTACTGGTAAAAGCTGACTGGCAAGAAAGTGGGAAAAATGGCTTCGACCAACAATTCAGGTTCGGCAGAGGTAACCAAATTACTGTTTGACTGGCGCGCGGGCGATGCGGCGGCGTTGGAGCGCCTGATTCCGTTGGTTCACGCGGAACTGCGACGCATCGCTCACAGGTTCATGCGAAAGGAGCGCGCCGGGCACAGTTTGCAAACCTCCGCGCTGGTCAACGAAGCCTACTTGCGATTGATTGACGCCAAGAACGTTGACTGGCAAAACCGCGCGCACTTTTTTGCGATTTCGGCCAGCTTGATGCGCCGCATACTGGTGGATTCGGCGCGCGAGCGTCAGGCTCGCAAACGCGGCGGCGGCGTGCGGCAAGCCACTTTGGACGAAGCACTGGTTGCCGGAGAAGATAAACTGACAGATTTGGTGGCAGTGGACGAAGCCTTGAGCGCGCTGGCCGAAGTTGATGAGCGCAAGAGCAGAGTCGTTGAACTGCGTTTTTTCGGCGGACTGAACGAATCCGAGATTGCCGAAGCTCTGCAGGTTTCGCCGGAAACCGTCAGACGCGACTGGCGGCTGGCCAAAGCCTGGCTGCTGCGGTTTTTGGATAAAGGGATAACGTAATCGCCGGCGACTAAACCTGTACACCAACGATCGTCATTGCCGATTGCTGTAGACGGATTTTTCTCCGGAAGTGGCGATTTTGAACATCTCGGCGTTGACCGCATTTTTGACGTTATCGAAGTCGCGGTCGGCGGTGAAAAGGAAGACTCGTTTGTCGCTGCGCCACAGTTCCGCAATTTCGCCGTCGCCGATGAATACCTGCGGAGCGTCAGGGTAATACGAACCGAACTCCAGCCCGGTCATTCGCCCATTCAACAGCAACACTTTTTGTGGCAGGTAAAAACCTATGCTTGAGCCGAGGTAATACTCGCCGTTGATAACGACGATGTCTCCCGCAGCCAGCCGGTGTTTGATTTCTATCGCCAGTTCTTTTGACGACAGATAAGGCGTGAATACTCCCAAAGCCATGTGCGCGAAGTAAATAAAACAAGCCGTGGCGACGGCAGTCAGTATCGAAGCTTGCAGAGGTTTTCGCTTCAATCGGAGAAGAAAAGCGATTCCAAATCCAATGGCCAACGTAACTGCGGCTCCGGCGGCTGGCACCCGCAGCAAGGCAAAAGCCGCAACGGTCAAGTCGGACATGTGTCCAAGCGCCAGTTTGTAATTCTCGGGGTGGTAAGTCAGGGCTTCGGAAATGTCTGCTGGCGGAGTGATATTGCGCGAAACCCAGAGCAGGTAAGTCAAAACGGCTCCGGCGGTCAGGCCTAAAAACGCCAGCAAGCCTTGCCCGGCAATTGACCAACGCGAAGCTTCTTTTTCTCCGCGAGCCAGCCCTGTGCCAGCCAGCAAAGCCAGCGCCGGATAGGCTGGAAAGGTGTAATACTCCTGCCGAGTTGAAAACGAAAAGAAACCAATCACCACCAAAACCCACAGCCAGGCGAATAATCGAAGTTGGTCTTCACGCGCTGACGGTTGCCACAGCTTGCCAATCCGCTGCGCTGCCAACGGCAAAAAGACGCTGAATGGGAACAGCCAGACCAGATGTAGCAACCAGAAACTTGCCAGCGGAACAGTGTCGTAATCAACCGGATAGCGTTTTCCCAGATAACGCAGGAAATGTTCGTTGATGAAATAGAACCAAAAGAATTTGTCGTTGCGCCAAATCGCCAGCGCGTGCCAGGGAACGGCTATGGCCAGAAAGAACAGAACTCCGCTGACTGGTCGCATCTGCCATAATCGCCGCCATCCATTGGTCAGCAGCACGAATGCGAACAGTACTCCGCCGGGGAAAACGATGCCGATCAATCCCTTCGTCAACACCGCCGCAGCCATGCAGCCGTAAAACACATACACGCAGCGCGAATCTGCTTCGTCGAGATAAACCTTCAGGAAAAAGTAAAACGCCGTAGTCAGGAAAAACGCCAGTAAGATTTCTGG
>JAGNMH010000497.1 GCA_017991275.1 Acidobacteriota bacterium | reverse complement strand
GTGTTGTCGGTCAATTATCGTTTGGGCATTGGCTACGGCAGAGCCTTTCGCCAAGCCAAAAATGGCGGCGGACGCGGAGCTTCGGAATATCAGGACATCGTCGCCGGAGCGCAATACCTGCGTTCGCGTGCTGACATTGACCAGGCTCGGATTGGGTTGTGGGGCGGGAGTTACGGCGGTTATTTGACTGCGCTGGGGTTGGCGCGCAATTCGGACTTGTTCGCCGCCGGAGTTGACCTGCACGGAGTTCACGACTGGTCGTTGCGACTGTCAAACTCCAACTGGATCGAATACGGCAACCGCGACGCGGTGAAAATCGCGTTTGAAGCTTCGCCGGTTGGCTCAGTCGAAAAGTGGAAATCGCCCGTGCTGTTCATTCACGGAGACGACGACCGCAACGTGGCTTTTTCGCAAACTGTGGATTTGGTCAGACGGCTGCGCGAACTGAAAGTGCCGCATGAAACGATTGTCTATCCCGACGAAGTTCACGACTTTTTGCTGCACAAACACTGGGTCGAAATTTACAAAGCTGCGTTTGATTTCTTCGAACGCAATCTGAAAACCGCCAAGCCAAAAACCGCAAAAGTAGACACGCTGATTCGCGGCGGCAGCGTGATTGACGGAACCGGCGCTCCTGCCACGAAAGCCGACGTAGGCGTCACCGCTGACCGCATCACGTTTGTCGGTGACGCCACAATCGCTGGCGTTCAGGCCGACCGAGTGATTGACGCCACGGGGATGATCGTTTCGCCCGGCTTCATTGATCCGCACACGCACGCCGACGACGATCTGTTCAACCCGAAGCGAAACGCGAACCTGCCCTTTCTTACGCAAGGCGTGACGACGGTTTTCATCGGCAGCGATGGCCGCAGCAAAATCCCGCTGGGCAAAGCCTTGCAGCAACTCGCCGCGCAAAAGATCGGAACCAACGTCGCCTCGTTCGTGGGTCACGGAGGCGTCCGTTCGGCGGTGATGGGAATGAGCGACGCGACGCCGACGGATGAACAGCTTGAAAAGATGAAAACCCTTGTCCGGCAAGGAATGATCGAAGGCGCAATTGGCCTGTCCACGGGT
Source organism: Acidobacteriota bacterium (assembly GCA_017991275.1). Classification (GTDB taxonomy): domain Bacteria; phylum Acidobacteriota; class Blastocatellia; order RBC074; family RBC074; genus RBC074. Next base: position 3,884 of record JAGNMH010000497.1, on the reverse strand, counting down.
TTGTATTACGCGCCGGGCAGTTATTCAAAAACCGAAGAAGTCATCGAACTGGCCAAAGTCGCGGCGCAATTCGGCGGCGTTTACGACACTCATCAGCGCGACGAAAGTTCGTACACCATCGGCTTGCTCGGTTCGATTGAAGAAGTTCTCCGAATTGGCCGCGAAGCCAAAATTCCGGTTCACATCTCTCACATCAAAGCTCTGGGCGCGGACGTGTGGGGACAAAGCGGCAAGGCGATTGACCTCATCAACCGCGCTCGCACCGAGGGCGTCAACGCGACGGCCAATCAATATCCGTACATCGCTTCGGGCACAGGACTTGGCGCTTCGCTGTTGCCACGATGGGCTGAAGTCGGTGGTCGTCAGGAATTTTTGAAGCGCATTGACAATCCGGCGATTCGCCCAAAACTGATAGCGGAAATGGAACAGAACCTGAAACGCCGTGGCGGCGCAAACACTTTGCTGCTGCACAGCAGCGACCGCACTTTGAATAACAAACGGCTGGACGAAATCGCCAAAGCGCGCGGCAAAGCTCCAATCGAAACCGCGCTGGAGATTTTGAAAGTAACCAATCCCGGCGTGACTTCGTTCAACATGACCGAAGCCGACATCGAAAACTTTATGAAACAGCCTTGGGTAATGACCGGCTCTGACGGTTCCGGCGGCCATCCTCGCAAATGGGGAACCTTCCCACGCAAGATTCGGGAATACGTCATCAACCGCAAAGTCATCTCGATGGAGCGAATGATTCAAGCCAGCAGCGCGCAAGTCGCCGAAACCTTCCACCTGAAAGATCGAGGCAAACTGGCCACAGGGTATTTCGCCGACGTGATCGTCTTCGATCCGAAAACCATCACCGATCGTTCGACTTACGAACAGCCCGAACTTCAGTCCGAAGGCCTTCGCTTCATTCTGATCAACGGCAAGCTGGCGATAGACAGCGGCAAATACAACGGCGCATTGGCCGGGCGAACTCTGAGAAAATTTGTGAGCGGCGAATAAGCTCGTTCATTAGTCACGGTTTGAACGCAAGCTTGACTGTGTTGCCTGGTTTGCCATCAACAACAATTATCAAATCAGCCGTTGGGGTATTGCGAATTTGAGGCAATAAGATATTGATTTGATCCAGGCCAACAAAGTCACCTTGAGGCCCGGCGTAAAGGACTTCAGCCTTGATGCTTCCGTTCAAAGCAACTTCTGCAGCAGCGAGAGAGCCACGATTTCGAATCCCTGTGCCGAACAACACCAGATAAATTTGATCCGGTTGCGTGGCAGAATCAGAAAAGAAATCAATCTGACGCGACACGAAACGGCCCTGCGCTGGGTCGAACACTGTCAGCGCCTCCTCAACTTGAGCGCCATTGCTTTTGACTCGCAACAAATAACCAGCGGGCGGGCCGGCTCCGTCGGAGTTGGCGGTAAACAATCCGGGGCGCGTGGCAGTAATCAAAATCACTCCGGTCGTTACCTGACCATTGCCGCTGGTCACGGTGACTGTCGCCAGGCCGGGAGCCATCCCGGTTGGAACCTGATAGTTGACTTGAAACTGCGAGACGAAAAAGAGCGGAGCGGCGCGTTCAACTCCGGCGGCGTCTTTGATAACGACACGAGTTCCGGCCAATTCGGTCGGCAGCGGCAAACCGGAGGCAACCACTGTTGTAGTCGCCAGATTTGCGCCAAAGGCTGCGGCAATTGAATCCGTAGCCAGCGCCAGCGGCAAATAACTGGCAGCCGAAACATTGGCCACAGTATTGCCAGAAGTCGCAGGCGGATTGCACACCGTCAGCACGGACGAAATCCCCGCCAGCGTGGTGACGGCCAGGTCTGCCATTCCATCATTGTTCAAATCGCCTGCGGTCAGGTAATTCGTCAGTGGAATGGAAACAGCGCCAGAACGGACAAAGTTGCCGGTTCCTTCGCCCGAATAAATGCTGAAGTGATCGGCTGAGCTTGTGTTCGTCACAAACGGGATTTCCGTCAAAGCCAGATCAAGTTTGCCGTCTCCGGTGAAATCGCCAGCCGCGACCGAAAGCGGAAAGTTTTCAGTCGCCAACCTGATCGGCACTCGAAAGCTGCCGTCTCCATTCCCCACCAGAATGTACAGATTCCTGTTTGTGGATTCATCGCGATGAATCACCGCCAGATCAAGATTGCCGTCGCGGTTAAAATCCGCCACTGTCAACGAAACCGGAGCTTTGCCTACGATCAGGGAAGACACGTTAAACCCTCCCGCGCCGTTGCCTTGCATCATGCTCAGCGTCGAGGCTCCGTAATTGGCCACCACCAAATCCAGCTTTCCGTCTTTGTTGAAATCGCCGGGAACGATTGCCGACGGCGACATCCCAACAGAAATGTTGATCGCCGTGGCAAAGTTTCCATGCCCGTCGCCAATCAAGATCGAAACGTTGTTGGAGCCGAAATTTCCAATCACCAAATCCGGGTTTCCATCGGCGTTCAGGTCAGCCGCAACAACCGTTGATGGAGTTTGCCCGGCAGTTAAATTGCGCGGATCAAGAGTGAAATCACCCGAAGCGGTTGCCAGCAACAGATATACCCCACCAGCGCTTTGCAGATTTCCGCCTGCGACGACAATATCCGGCCTGTTATCTTTATTGAAATCCGCAATTGCGACATCGCTGTTGTCGCGTCCCGCTTGATAGGTTTTGGGCGAACCGAAAGCGCCGGCTCCGTTGCCGTAAGCAACCAAAACCCCGGCTTGATTGCCCAATGCAACAACTGCGTCCTGCCGGCCATCGCCGTTGAGATCGGCCAGCGCCGTGGCTCTTAAAAACTTGTCCGCCTGATCGAAAGCCAATGGAGCCAAAAGTCGGCCTGCTCCAAGCCCCGTCAAGATTGATAACGTTTCGTCGGAATTGATTACTGCAAGGTCGGTTTTGCCATCCATGTCAAAATCCCCGGCTGCTGAAGCCACCGGAAAAAAACCTGTACTGTAACTTGCGGGATCAGAAAAAGTTCCGGCACCATTGCCAAGTATGATCGTCACGCGATTGCCAAAGTCTTCAGTCGTTATCAGGTCAAGTTTGCCATCGCCATTCAGGTCGGCCATTCGCAATGCACTGGGGTAACCATAAGCGCTTATCGGAATTTGTATCGGCTCGCCGAAACCTGTTCCGGTGCTGAACACGACGGACACGCCGCGTTGTTGTTCATCCGTCTGGCGAACAAATGCCAGGTCGGCTTTGCCGTCTCCGTTCAGGTCGCCTGCGGCATTCCTAAGATTACCGCCGCCGCTAATGTTCAACAGGATTCCAACTTGAAAATGCCCAGTTCCATCATTGACCATCAAAACGGGCTTTTGGTTAAAATCCTGCCCGAACACAATCAAATCCGCCTTACCATCTCCGTTGAAATCGGCTGTGGTCAGTGACCCCGGCATCGTGCCTGCGGTGTAACTGGCCGATCGTGCAAACCCACCTGCGCCGTCACCACTGAGCACTATCAATTTGTCTTCGCCGATGAAAGCAATGTCCGCGTTGCCGTCTGCATTGAAATCGGCGACCACAATTCCGGCTCTGTACTGTATGAAGTTGATTGGAATGATCGTGGTGGAAAACGTTCCATCGCCTTTTGCAATAGCGATAACCACTCCACCGCCATCAACCGGAATGGTCGTAGCCAGATCAAGCCTGCCATCCTTGTTGAAATCACCCGACGCCAGGCGAGAAGGTCGGTTGGGAAGCAGGATATTCTGGACATTGGCAAATTCACCTCTTCCATTGCCCGCATAAATCGAAACCAAACCTCCGGTAATGGTGCTGCCCGCGTTGCTGATGGCAAGATCAAGCAATCCGTCACCATTAAAGTCGCCGGTCAGTATATCTTCCGGGTCGCGCCCCAGCGGAAAGTTCCGCGCAATCCCAAAC
>JAGNMH010000014.1 GCA_017991275.1 Acidobacteriota bacterium | reverse complement strand
CGAATAAGATTTCCGAAGCCGAAGTTTCGCCGGTTGCCGAGCCAATCTCCGTCACGCCCGAATCGGTTGTCATTCGCCGTCTCAACATCAGGGATTTGGTTTTGGCCGGTCTGACTTCCAACCATTTGCTTTCGGCGTTGGTGCTGGCTGGAGCGATTTGGAACTTCGCCGACGATCTGCTGCCCAAAACAATTTACGAAAACACCGGTAAACTGATTTTCCGCGAAGCTCAACATCTGGCTGCTCAGGGGACTGCCGCCGCCGTTGCCATAACTTTTCTAGGGCTGGTGGGAATCCTGTTGATCGGAATCACTCTTTCAATAACCGGCACGATAGTTTTGTTTTACGGCTTCAAGCTGTCGCGCCGAGGCGACGATTTGCAACGCCGTTACGGTTTGCTGACTCAGCGTTCGTCCAGCTTGCCCAGAAGGCGGATTCAGGTTCTGGAAATTGAAGAGAAGATGTTGCGCCGTTTGTTCGGCCTGGCGACCTTGCGCGCGGATACCTCCGGGCGTCAGCGAGAAAACAAAGATGACAATCACGGGCGCGACGTGCTGTTGCCGATTTTGCCTACGCGCGAAGTTGATGAACTTTTGCCGACTCTTTTTCCTGATTTCGCCAACGACGATTCCGGATGGCGCAGAGTTTCCAGGCTGTCGGTTTGGCGCGAGACCATTGAAGCTTCGGCAATCTTTTTGGTCGTCGCCATCGCCTTGTTCGTCTGGTCTGGCAGTTGGTGGGCTATCTTGCCGTTGATTGTGGTCCCGTTGATTTATCTGCTTTACGGTTTCAGTTATCGCCAGCTTGGTTATGCTCTTGGCCAGGATTATTTGAGAACTCGGCGCGGATGGTTGGGGCGTTCGACCCACATCGTTCCGATCAACAAGATTCAGGCTGTCGAAGTTCATCGAACGCCGTTTGATCGAGTGTGGGGAGTTGCGACATTGACCGTGGACACCGCCGGGCAGGCTTTCACCGGCGGAGGCCCGCGGATTAGTAACTTGCCACTCGGAGAGGCAAGAGAACTTGCCGGATTGCTGGCTCAGCGTGCCGCCATAACTGAATACAAATGGTAAGGTTCTCGACTTCACTTTCGGCAATGCGCCAGAGCATAATCACGCCCGGCAAGGAGGTTTTTCGTAAATGGCTACTCCACAAGCAAAACTAGAAATCCGTTTAACTGAAGAAGAATACTTGGTGATGGAACGCGCTTCGGATGTGAAGCACGAGTATATGGACGGCCACATTCGCGCGATGGCTGGCGAGTTTCCGTCTCATGGCAAAATCAGCGTCAATCTAGTGATTAAGATTGGGGGCCAGTTAGAAGGCTCGCAGTGCGAGGTGTTCACCAAAGACACCAAAGTTCGCAGCGGCCCAGACCCCAAACCGATTTGGCCTCCGAAAGGATTGTTTTCTTATCCCGACGTGTTGATCGTTTGTGGCGAAGCGAAATACCACGATCATTACCGCGACGTTTTGCTCAATCCCAAAGTCATCATCGAAGTCCTGTCCGAAGGAACTGCCGAGTTCGATTACAGCGAAAAGTTCCGCCGTTACCGCGAATGGTTGCCGTCATTGAGCGATTACATTCTGGGCTCTTCGTCAGAACCGATGGTCGAACATTACCGCAAACAACCGAACGGCGACTGGCTACTGTCTACTCTCAAAAGTATGAATGAAGTTCTGAACATCGAATCCGTTGGTTGCGCCGTTAAGCTCAGCGACATTTACGCCAGAGTCGAATTTGAGGCGGCGGAATCGGAGGGAGAAGAGACATAAGAGCGATTTCAAAGCGAATCTCAGCCCGCAATTTGGTTAAAACCGGAAATGATTGGCCTTTTAATTTTTCGGCTGTAATACTTGCTTCTGTATTCACTTGAAGTCTCTGAAGCGCAATCACACAACGGTTTCATTTTGAAACCGCAGGATTTGGAACCGCCGGTCGAAGTGCCAATACCGGCGAGAAACGTGTTTACCTCCAAGGAGAAAATATGAGAATCGGTCGTCTCGAATTAGGCCCCGGAGCCATAATTTTGGTCGTGGCGTTAATGGCAGGTTTGGTTTACGTGGGGCTGAAACAGTTAGGCGTTCTGGACAAGTTGAGTCCGAATACGGATGAACGTCGCGCCGTTGTGCCGGAAAGGCGTGAGAAGCTGGAAGAGATTTCGTTGGCTTCGCTGCCTGCGTCGTCGGTTAAAGCGCCGGAGCGAACATCCGACAATCCCGACGTGACCATCGGTTTGTGGACGTGGCAAACCGTCAGCGGAATCATTGACGCTGCCGGAGGCCCTGGCAAATCCGGCGATCATACCGATAGCTGCTTGTGTCAGGCAGGCATCACCAACACCAAACTGGTAGTTCAGAATGACACTTCGGAACAGATCAAGGCGCTGGCCGCCGGTCAGATGCAATTTGTCACGACCACAGGCGATCAAGCAGCCGTTGACATCGCCGGAGCAAACAAACTGCTGCGCGGCAACAAAGCTAAAGTCATCTGGTCAAGCGGTTATTCATTTGGCGAAGATTGCCTGATCGGCCCCGAATCGTGGAAGAAAGACCCGCAAGCTTCGCGCGGAGCGATTGTCGTCACCGCCGTGCCTTATTGCGATTGGAACGTGACGGTCAACTGGGCGGCTGACAACCAGATTCCGGTCAACCCGGATGAACAGGTTTACGATCCTGACGCGATCAACTTCGTCAATGCCACCGACCACATCGAAGCGGCTCAGAAATACGTTCAAAACGCACGCGTCAGTTTGCGTAATCGCTCAACCGGCAAAAGCGAAGAGCATCAGATTGACGCCGTCGCCACCTGGACTCCGGGCGACGTGATGGCCGTCAAAGATCGCACGACAGTCAGTTACAAAGGCCGCAGCGAAAAAGTTCAGAAGATCGTTTCGACCAAAGAATACAGCTACATGATGCCGCACATTCTGTTCGGCAACGCCGATTGGCTGAACCAGCATCGCGATTACGTCAAGACATTGTTGCGCTGCATCGCCCGTTCGAACGAACGCATCAAGACCGATGACGCTTACCTGCGCGACCGCGTAGCGCCGCTCAATTCGCTGGTTTTCAACATGGAAGGCAAAGGGCCGGGTTTCTGGTACAGCTACTTCAACACTCGTGTCGAAGACGGTGTGCCGCTTGGCGGTTCGCGCGTCAACAACATTGCGGAAGTTCGTCACCTGTTCGGGCTGGATAAAAATCAATCGGTTGAAAGCAGCATTTTCGGCGTTACTTACAGCGATCACGGCAAACGGTTGCAGAAGCTTTTGCCGGAACGGCTGCCGACAATTACTCCGGTTCAACAGGTGGTTGATCTCAGCTTCATACGCGAAATCACCGACGAACAAAGCTCCGCGCCTATTTATCAGGCGGATCTCAAAAATAACCAGAGCAGCGGCAACGTCGTGGTCAAAGCCAATTACCAAATCAGTTTTGACAGCGGTTCGGCGAAGGTCAAAGCCTCGGAGTTGCAAACGCTTCAGGAGATTCGCAGCCTGCTGATTCGCGCCACTGACACCAAAATTATTGTCGAAGGTCACACTGACAATGTCGGCGATCAGGGGACGAATCTGCGTCTGTCGCAGGATCGAGCCAAATCCGTCTGGCAATGGTTGAAGGATTCCGATCCCAGCGGAATCAATATCAGCGACAAACGGTTGGAAGGCATTGAAGGTTATGGCTCTTACCGCCCGCTGCCGAACAACCAAAATCGCTCGGACGCGGAAAAAGCAGCCAATCGGCGTGTGGTCATCATCCTGAAGTGAGGTTATGGAAAACATCTCAACCAAACCCGCAATGAACAACTCGCCATCTTCATTCGGCGAAATCGCCCGCGTTTACGGCAGCGTCGGTTCTTTTGTCCGCGCCAATCTGACGCTGCTGTGGATCGGGCTGGCCTTGCTGCTGTGGTTTTTGAACCCGATCAAGGCGCTGCCAAATCCGATGGAGGTCTTGCAGGGCTTTCGCGGAATGTGGCGCGCGCCCGGCAGTCAGGGGCTGGTTTACAACGTTTATGTGACGTTGAAACTGAACGTTGTCGGTTTGTTTTATTCGTCCGTGATTTCTCTGGTGATTTCATACCTCAGCGTGATTCCGCTGTTTCAGCCGTTTAACAAGATGGTGCAATGGCTGCGTTACATTCCGATTGTCGGATTCAACCTGGTTTTCCTGACTCTGTTCGCCATCGGCTGGCCGATGAAGGTTGCTATGTTGACGACAGGCATGACTTTCTTTCTGGTGACGAGCATGACCGGGGTCATCGCGGCGATTCCGCGAATGAAGTTCGAACTGGCAAAAGTGTTGGGTTACAACGACTGGCAGGTTTTTTACTCCGTGGTCGTGCGCCCGACTCTGCCCGCTATGATCGAAATGATTGCTCAAAATGCTGCCATCGGTTGGGTGATGATTACGGCGATTGAAACTTACAATCGCACTGAAGGCGGCATAGGCAGTCAAATTTACGCTTATTCTTCGACCAATCAACTGGCCGAAGTTTACGCTTACCTGATGATCATCGGCGTCATTGCAGTGGCCGAAGACGGTTTTTTCAGGCTGCTCAAACGGGTGTTGTTTCCTTACAGCCTGATAGCGGAGCGGGCATAGCAACTCATGAGCGATTCAACAAACCCCACAGGGATAGTCCCTGGGCCAATCAACGGGCAACCCAAAATGCTGGAAACTCTGCTGATGTTGGACAATGTCAGCAGAGAGTTTCCAATGAACGACGGCACGACTTTTGTCGCGCTAAAAGATTTGTCGCTGACCATTCATAACATCGAAGATAAGCCTCAGATAGTCAGTTTGCTTGGGCCGTCAGGCGCGGGCAAAACTACAGCGTTGAGAATCATCGCCGGGCTTGATCGCCCCACTGCCGGGCAGGTTTTGATTACCAACGGCGACGGGGAAACTATGCGGCCTGCGCGCATTGGCGATGTCGGTGTGGTTTTTCAACGTTACCCGCTTTTTGAAGATTTGAACGTGCTCAACAATCTGGTTGAACCGGCGGTTCGGCGCGGTATGCAGGCTAAGGACGCCAAAGAAAAAGCCCTGCGTTTTCTGGATGAGTTCGGGCTGGTCAAACAGGGATTGGCCTGGCCTGTGCAGCTTTCCGGCGGTCAGCGGCAGCGAGTGGCAATCATGCAGCAATTGATGCTGGAGCGGCATTTCATCATTCTGGATGAGCCATTTTCCGGCCTGGACCCGGTCAGCATCACCAGCGTCATCAAGCTGATTAGTCGAATTGCAAACGAACACACGCTGAACACTTTCATCATCATCACTCACGACGTGACTTCGGCTCTGGCGATTTCCGATCACGTCTACCTGCTCGGACGCGAACGCGACGAAAAAGGCGAGCCGCTGCCTGGTTCCCGCGTTATGAAAGAGTACGATCTGATTGCCGAAGGCCTGGCTTACCAACCAGACATCGAGGATTTGCCGCGCTTTGACGAACTGCGAAAAGAGATTAAGCTGACCGAGTTTCCGAAACTGTAACAATTGCGGAATGTGGATTGAGGATTGAAGGCTTCAAATTCGTAAATCCGCAATCCGCAATTCGCAATCAAGAATATGGCTGACACTGAAATCAACTACACAAAAGAAGTTCTGAAGAGCGAAATCAATTATGGGTTCATCGGAGTGATGGCTTTTCTGATGATGGTCGTCAACTTCTGGGGATTTTTGCCGCTGTTGTTGGCGGGAGAAATCGCGGCGTTGTTCATTGCCCAGAACCCGCGCGTTCAGCGAATAATCCGCGCTCGCTTGAACAAGGACAAGAAAGTCGAAATCCTGAATGCGGAAGAAACCATCGTCAAATCGCTGCCGAACAATTATCAAAACGATTTTTTCTCGCTTCGACGGTTGAGCGAAGAGATTGAAAAGCGCGCAGGCGAATTAAGCGGAGAAGTCGGCGGGTCGGGCGCAAATGTTTTGTTGTCAGGAGTGACTGAAAAACTTTCGGCATTTCGATTCGATTACGCCCGGATGTTGCAGGCTCATTACACGCTTTCGACGCGCAATTACCGAAACATCGAAATCGGTTTGGGCAAGGAAATCGCTCAGGCCGAGCGGTTGATTGAGCGCGAAAAATCCCAGCAAGTCCGTCACGCACTGGCTCAGAATCTGAATGTGCTGAAACAGCGACTTTCCCGCGTTCGCAAATTGGACGAACTTGTGCGTTTGCTGGAGGCCAGGCTGCAGGTGGTTCGCAATTCGCTGGGTCTGGTTCAGGACGAGGTTTACACCTTCACTGACATTGCCAGCATTTCAGGTTTGGTGGACAATTTGCTGTCCAACCTGAACGTAAGTGATGAATTCCGAACAGCTTACGAAGATGTTTTGAACACCGAAACCGAAACCATGGAATCCAGCAACTGGGAAACTCAGTTGCTGGGTGAAGGCAATCAAATGGCGGCAGTTTCGTCACCGGAAATTGGTTCGCCGTCCATGCGCGAAAGAGCACGCCAGGCCGAATAAGCCGAAATAAGTGGAGGAATGAAGCGAAATGCCAAAACCTAATCAACCATCCAAACCACGAAGCTCCGAAGATATTTTGCGTGAAATGGAGGCTATGACGGGCGATGACGGCAAACAACCGTCGCGCATCGAAACTCCCTCTGGTGGAGGATTGAAATCATTTTTGAATTTTTTCGTCAAAGTTGTTCCTGACGAAGGCGAAACATCAGCCGTCAATTCCGCCCCGTCACGTGGAAGTGCTCAACCTGCCCAAACTGCTTCACCTGGCAGACCTCGTGTTGCCGACCTGGTAGCCGGAGAAGCCGCGCCGAAATTCGTTGCGCCGCAGGCTACGGCAGCCGATTTATCGCAAAGACCACTGGATGAAATTTACCGCGAAGCCGGGCTGAACGATTCGCCGTGCAGCGTGGACGAATTGGCCAAGCTGATGGAAAATCCAGCAGTTGCCAATCATCCGTTAAATATCAAAGTCGTAGCCGTCAATTTGGCGCTTTCGGCCAAAGGCGTCAGCCACGAAGTGCCAATCGCAGATGCTGTCCGCCGCGATCGCGCACTGGACGCTTACCAACAAATGCTAAGCGAGCGCGCACGCCAAAACGAACAGCGCAATCAGCAAAAAATCGAGCAACTGACGCGCGAAACGGAAGAGTTTCTGAAACAAAAACAAGCCGAGATTGAAGCTCTGCGCGCGGACGCCATTGAATCCAAACGCCAGTCAGACCAGTTCTCGCTCCGCCGCGAAGCGGAGGAAAGGCGATTGGCCGAACTTATCAGCCCATTCCTTGAAGGCAAAGAGAACCCCGTGACGGTTGGAAATTAAGCAAGTGCCCAACTTATCAACCTGGATGGCCTCCATTTTTTCGGATTAAGTTTTGATTTTTCGGACGGTTGGTCTGGCCAATTAAGAAAAAAGGTTTCAGCCAGTTCATTGCCAACCCTTTAACTGCTGCAATAGTTTCGGATAATCCCCTGACAAGCATCTCAGCTTAATGCTTGGTTTCTTCGTCTTTGCTGGAATAGATATTGCTTGACTCAGCCGTAGCGTGGATGTCTTTCCACTCTTGCTCTACACAAAAAAACAAACGATTCAAAAATAAATCTTGGGGGAACCATGAAAAACAAATTGTTCGCTCTTCTTGGTGTGATCGGAATGAGCTTGTTGCTGACACTCAGCGCATTTGCTCAGACCAGCACTTCACGTATCAGCGGGACTGTGACCGACGCGACCGGAGCAGTTGTGCCCGGCGCAAAAGTCACTGTCAAAGATGAAATGACCGGTGTCGCTTACACTCAAACCACGACTAGCGCCGGTTTGTATACCTTCCCATCGCTGTCTGTGGGCAAATACACAGTCACGATCGAAGCGAAAGGCTTTAAAACCACCAACAAGACCGGCAATGTGCTGGAAGTCGGCACGCCTTTGGTTGTTGACGCGGCGCTGGAAGTCGGCGCTGCAAATGAAATCGTCAACATCGAAGGTGGTTACGAACGTATTCAATCGTCGAACGCCACCATAGGCAACGTCGTCGAACAGAAAACGATTGAATCGTTGCCACTGAACGGACGCAATCCCTTGAGCCTGATCGTGTTGGAACCGGGAGTGACGCAACGTTCGGCTGGGGGCGCAGGCTCCGGTGTTCACGTCAACGGTTCGCGCGACCGCGCTTACAACGTGACGATTGACGGTATTGACGCCAACGAATCATCAGTGCCGAACCCGGTTTCGAACATTTACCGCTTGAACCCCGATAACGTTCAGGAATACAAAGTCGTCACCAACAACGCTACGGCTTCAGAAGGGCGCAACAGCGGCGCGGCCATCTCAGTGGCGACTCGGCGAGGCGGAAATGATTTCCACGGAACGATTCAGGAATTCGCTCGCAATACTGCGTTGAATTCCAAAGACTGGTTCTCCAACGCGCTTGGCACACAGAAGCCTGAAATCAAGTTGCACAGTTACGGCTTTGAAGTCGGTGGGCCGATCAAAAAGAACAAGACTCACTTTTTCGGCAGTTGGCAGGGACAGAACATCAAATTCACCCAACCGTTGGATCAAACCTTCGGCACGCCGACGATCTACACTCCAAGCGCTTTGGCTGGAGTTTACCGATACTTTGTTGCCGACCCGAAAACGCCGTTTGTGCTTAACGGCCAGACCATTACTCGCAATGTTCCTCAGTTGGTTGATCCGAAAACCGGCGCTCTGGCTGCCGGGGTTCGCAACTGCACCGGCGCGACTGACACCAATTGCGTAGCCAGTTACAACTTCGCCTCTGATGATCCGAAAAAGATCGGCCTTGATCCCACGATTGCGAAATTGTTTGCTCGTTACCCCAAGCCGAACAATTACGCCGTGACCGGCGACGGCCTGAACACCGCGACTTATTTGTGGAATCCGCCAACAAGCATCGCCGGGCCCCAATACAAGATTCGCGTTGACCACAAACTCAACGAAAGCCAGGAAGTTTTTGTCCGCTGGCTGCACGCGGATTACGACACAAGGCAGGGCGATCCTCTGAATGGTCGTCCGCAGGTTTTCCCTGGATTCCCGGCGCTTGGCGAGGTCGAACGTCGCAGCAAGAATCTGGCCATCAATCACCGTTGGTTGATTGCCAACAAGTACGTCAATTCGTTCACAATGGGCTTTTCGCGCTTCCGCTTCCTGTTCACTCAGGGTGAAGCAAACCCGGATTTCCCGAACATTCCCGGTTACACGTTTGCCAACGCCAGTTATGCGCTGCTGAACACTCCGCGAACCGAACGTGCAGTAACCACGCCGCAGTTCGTTGACGATTTCAGTTTCTCTAAAGGATCACACCAATTCGCGGTTGGGGTGAACTTCCGCTTTTACCAGCATAACGACCGACGCGGTCAACCGGGTGGAATCAACGTTACACCTGCCATCTCTTTCAGTGCCGGTGTCCGTGCGCCTTCCGGTTTCAACACACCAGGACAGGCTACGTCCAGTGCGGCGGGCATCAACGCGACTGATTTCACTCGCTTGCAGGGAACGATCAACGACTTGTTGGGTATTCCCTCGCGACTGTCCCAGGTTTTCATTGGCGATATAAGTTCGAACGCCTATCTTCCTTTCCAGAAAGATGGACAGGTAACGTTGTTTTCGGTTGGCAATCGGCTGAAACAGTACAACTATTATGCACAGGACGAATGGCGTGTGCGCCAGAACCTGTCACTGAGCCTTGGGATTCGCTTTGAGCAAAACCCCGCGCCGACAGAAGCCAATGGCAAAGTTTATGTTCCGGACAGGCCGATCCTTTCGCCCGGTGGCGTAACTTTTGTTCAGGCTGAAACATTCTTTGAGCGCAATAACGTCGGCATCGGCCCGCGTGTTGGTATCGCGTGGAGCCCGCGCAACAGCTCGAAATTCGTCATTCGTGCCGGTTACGGTCTGGCGTTTGACGCCCTGCCGTCGTTCCAGGTGACGGCGGTTTCCGGTCGTCCGCCGGGATTGATCGGTTCATGTAGCTCGACATTGGGCGGCTCGACAACGGCAGGATGCACAGTCGCGCCTGATCTGCGTATCGCGCAAGGTTTCCCGCTGGAGATGGCTGCGCCGACTTTCAAGCCGGCATCGCAATTGACTTTACCACTGGTTACGCTGAGCAACGCTCCGCCGGTTTCGGTCTTCGATCCGAATCTGAAGCTGCCGACCGTTCACCAGTGGAACCTGAGCATGCAGCGAGAATTGCCGAAAGGCATAGTCGCACAGGTTGCTTATGTTGGACGCCGCGGCACTCGTTTACAGCGCGCTTATGACATCAATCAGATTGATGCCAGAGGTTTGCTTCCGCAATTTACAACGATGCAGGCGAACATCGGCAAAAACTGCAACGCTGACGGAAGCGGATGCCCTGCGGGCGTAACGGGGACACCGGTTTCGCTGCCTGGAATTACCGCCGCGTTCCTGAATTCAACCACCACGCGCAATGACCTGCTGCTGAATCAGGCTGGTAACTTCGTTGGTCGCGTCGAACAGACAACGATCAACGGCAAATTCCGCATTAACCAACAGTTCGGCGTTATCACCTACCTTGATTCCGGTGGCAGTTCGCATTACCACGCCTTGCAGGCAACGCTGCGCAAACGCTTCGAAAAAGGTCTGCTCTTCGGCAGTTCCTACACTTTCGGCAAATCCATTGACGATCAGTCGGTTGATCCGGTTGGAGCCTCATCAGGCGGCGGACTTTCGACCACTAATTCGCGCACGCCGACTGATGCCCGCAACTTTGGCAACGAAAAGGCGCGTTCGGATTTTGACCGTACGCACGTTTTTACCGCCTTTAGCGTTTATGAGTTGCCGTTTGGCAAAGGTAAATCGCTGTTCGGCAGCGCCAATGGATTCGTTGATCATTTCGTTGGCGGCTGGGCTGTCAACGGAATCGTGACGATTATGTCTGGCGAACCGTTTGCGGTTCGCAGCGGTATCCGCACATCGAACTTCTCGCATGAATCGCGAGCCGACATCGTCGGCGGCGTCAAGCCTGAGTTGAAGTTGCAGGATATTCCGAACGTTTTAGGCCCGGTGGTCTTTGCCAATAACAGCGGTTTTGCGATTCCGGCTCCCGGCTCGAATGGCGCTGGCCGCAATATCTTCACCGCTCCCGGTTATTGGAACGTTGATCTGGGAATCCAGAAAAACTTCAATATCACCGAAAGCGTCAAATTTCAGTTCCGCGTTGAGATGTTCAATGCGTTCAACCACGCGAATTTTGACAATCCGCGCGATGCTTCGGTCGGTTCGCCCAGCTTCCGTTCGACGTTGTTCGGACAAACCTGCTGTGCGGCGGTGGCTCCACCGTCAACGCAACAGATCATCCAAACCGGTGAAGCCGCTCGCGTTATTCAGCTTGCGGGCAAAATCACCTTCTAAACTTTCAGCCACGGCTGATTAAAAAATAAAGCGGCGAGTGATGGGCTTTTGAGTTCATTTCTCGCCGCTTTGGTTATAAGTCTTGTCAGGAAAAATCTTGAACCAACAGTCAAACTCTGCGTTGAGGTTATGGTAGTGATTCTGGTATATTCCCCTTGCCGATGACGAAACCCCGCATCCCCGACTTGTCGGTTATTCAATCAAGGTCGAAAAATAGAGCTTCCACCGTTGCCCAAAACGAAGTAGAGGGCTATCTCACCATTTATTAAAAGGTAGGGCAAAGTGAAATACGCGAAAGTGAAACAGGGAAAGGTGCCGCCCGTTTGCTTGGCGCTGATGGTGATGTTTTTCTGGCTGGTGTCGTGTTCAGCGCAAGCATTGGCCGGGGAATATGCCGTGCAAATAGCCGCCGTGCGTTCTCAAGCCTGTGCTGAGGATTTGCGAGGAGGTTTGTACGTGCGGGGGTTGGACCCTTATTGGGTCAGGATTGTTTTGCCGGATCACGGATTGTTTTATCGTGTGCGTCTGGGCAAGTTTCCATCCATTGAAACGGCTTATTCGTATGCCGAAAGCCTGCTTGAATCCGGCTTGTTGGAATCTTACGCAATCACGACTTACGAAAACCCGAACAGCGTTTCATTGCGTGACACCACTCAGGCTTCATTAGAAGTACAGGAATACGTCCAGCAACGTCCGACATCGCGCGATACCAACGAATTATTAGCCGCCATCGGCTCTCGCCAGTGGTTGTTACCTAACGTCAGCAAATTGTTTGCCGCTACGCCACAGTTTCCGCCGGTCAATATAGGGATGACTCAGCGCGAAGTTTTGGTTTACGCGCTCAGCCGCCACGAATGGCGGTTGAGCCGGGATTTAAGCATTCTGTTTGTTCGCGCTCCGGTCGCTACTTCCAGCACCGAGGTGGTGGTAACCCCAGCAACCCAGAAATTTGAAGCCGCTCCGACGCCAGTCAAAACTGCTGTGAATGCCAATCAACCTTTGGTAGCTCCGGCAAATCCAGATGTTGAAATTCTCAGTGCAGCGCCTGTTGCGGTGCCGAAACCGGTTGAACGATCTTTTGCTCCCGCCAACACGCCGCTGACACCGCCGCCTGCTCCTGGAACTAGCGTATCGCCTGTGGCTATGACTGCGACTGCCAACGCGATTTTGCCTCCGGTGTCGAACAAAGCCTTTAGCGATTCGCGCACTTCATCGCCAGACATCGGTCGGGGAAGCAAACCGACTGCGCCGCGAAGCGTTGGTTACGGCAGAATTGCTCCGCCACGACTTCAGGCTTCGGCTGAAATGCGCAACGGCCAGTTGGTGATGAGAATTCGCAATCTGGATGCGGATCGCCCATTTGCCGGAACCGCCAGAGTGACAATCAGCGATGATCGAAAGAGCAATGACCTTGCTCCTATGAAATTCGATGTTCAGCCTGAAAACGAGATACTGGTTCCGATTAATGAAAATGTCGTGGCTGGAAACGATTGGATGTTAATGGTTTATGACGAAGGTGGCGCTCTGAGAATGATTCGCGGCCAGACGATTGGCCAAAAACCACAGGCTCCGGCTCAACAACAGGCTCAGAATAATCAGCAGCCCGGTCAGTATGAGCTTAGTCCGCCGCCATATGTGACACCGGTTTTTGATGCGACAAGTTCAAATGGGCAAATTCCGGCGGTTGGAACCGTGCCGATGAAAGATAATTCCATCTCGTCAAATTCGTCTGGTGGGAATCAGTCGAACGGAGAATCAAACGGATCGGATGGTGGATCGGGCGCGACTCCGAACGATCCGACTGCGCCCGCTCAGCTAACAGTCACGCCGCGATTGATTGCGACGACCACTGAAAACGTGACGATGGAATTCGACATCGCTTCGCCGCAACCGCTTCAGTACATTTCGGTCACGCTGGCGGCGGGCGAATACCGTGATACGCGGCAGGCTCTGGTGTCCACAACACGCGGTCGAGTGCCGTTTCTGGTTCCGGCAATTCACGCTCAAGGCGCGTTCCTCTTTGAAATCAAAGACGAAGCCGGACGCACACTTGCTGGCGGGGCAGGCGATTTCCGCCAGATGACTGGCAGGTAATTTCGTGGCCGGTGGTTGGCGTTAAACCGACCACCGGCCACCAACCACTTTCAGTTCAGGCGATGCTCCATCGCCAGTTTACGAATTCGATCATCCAACTGGTTTTGTCTCGAATCTTTGTCCTCGTTCAACTTCTTTTCTTCCAACCGTAATCTTTCAAGTTGATCTTCGCCCTGAGCAATCTTCCCAACGTACCGTTGCACCAACTGTTTTTCTTCTTCACTCTTGCCCAAGGCTTTCAGGTTTTCGCGCATGCGTTCTTGATCGCGCGTGATGGCTGTGATCTCCAGTCGCTTTTCGGCAATTTGCCGGTTGAGCGATGAAATCTGCACCTTCATTTCGACCACGTTTTCCAGCGCCTGTTTCATCTGCGGAGTCAAGTAATTCGCCTTGATGTAAATTTCAATGTCGTTGGTCGTCACGTTTGAAATCGTGAAATTCGAGGTTTCGGGGAGTTCTTCCGTCACCGCAAGCTGCGTTGAAGTGTTCGGCGGAACTGAAACCTTGAAGCGGTAAAAATGATCCGTCGTTTCGGCTGGCTTGACGGTTTTGACCAGTTGCCACTTGGAGTCTTTGTCGTAAGCGTGTTCTACATAAACCGTCTTGGCTCGGTCGGTCAGATTGGTCAGCGTGTAAGTCGTCGCTTTGGATTGTTTGTAATGGACGCGCATTTCGCCTTTGAGGAACTCGGTCATTGTCGCGCGTTCATTGGCTTCGTCTTCTTTGACGCTGACTCGGCAGCCCAGATCAACGGCGTAGGTGATGAATCGTTTTTCGTTTGGCTTGATGCGTCCGGTCAGAGCTTCTCCGGCGTAAGTGTCGTTTTCGATGATCGTCACCGGCCCGCTTTCCAGCGTCAGCCCGGTGTTGTTGGTCAGATACAGCGCGCTCATTGGGTTCTGTTCGCGCGACGCGCGGTTGTACAGCGAAGCCAATTCTCCTTCGACGGAGTTTTGCAGGATCGGAATCAACGCCGAACTGTTGCGTTTGATCGTCACCGGATGCGCGATTCGGTATTGAAATAGTTCGCCGATGTCTTGCGTTTCAACGTCTGCTTCGACGCCGGAATCTCTATCCCGCATTGAACTGACGCGCCCTATCGAAGCGGATTCGGTGTGCAGGTAATCTGCCGAAGCGTTTACTGTAACAGTCTCCGAAACTCCGCCAACTTCCAGTGTCACGTTGTTTTGCCTGATGGCTCCTGAAGCCAAATTGACTCCGTCAATCATCATGCTTTTGAAGCCACTACTGTCCACTTTGATTTTGTAACGCCCCGCAGCCAACCCGCGAAGTTTGTATCTGCCTGCATAATCGGTGCTGGCGCTGATTTCTGCGCCGCTGCCCATCTGAGTAACTCTGATGTTTGCGTTGGCGATCACCGAACCATTCATGTCTTTGACAACTCCTTCCAGAGTTCCACCGCCAGCCACCAATTCCAGACGCCCATTGATTGGAGCTTCGGCGACTTGCGGAGTGATCGAAACGTCATCGGGCATTTCGACAATCGGGCGCTGTTTGTAACGCGGCTGCTGCAAATCGTGGATGAAGGAAACGGGCGCTCCGGCAATCAGCGACAAGGTGACATCAGTCCAATCTTCATCCTGCACGTTATCCACCAGCGCCCAGCCTTGCAGAAAAGGTTTGGCTTTTGGATCAAGCACCACGCGATAAGTCGTTTTCCACACCGGAGCTTCGACGACATAGCTGACAAATAAATCGCGCTGGCCCTGGCCAGTGGTTGAGATCGTCAGCTTGCGAAGGTTTTTGTGAATCGTGGATTGCAGGATGGAAAGGTATTGCTCCAAATCTTCGCGGACTTTGGTGTCCAGCAATTTGATGCCGCGAATTTGATCCAGCGCAATGCTGCGAAGCTCGCCGCCTTCGCTGACCAAAACCAATTCCTGAGAATCGGATCGTTCCTGGCCTTGAGTGCGGACGCGCTTTTCGATGCCGACGACGGTTCCGGTTGTTGGCGCAGCGGCGGTTCGGACTTCGACTCGCGCACCTTTCAACTGGCCCAGCAGGGAAGTCAGCCCCGTAGCGTTGCTGCTGTCCAATCGAATGCCGAATTCTTCAATGCGTTTGTCGAAAGGTTTGGTCGAATCAAAAGTGACGGCGGAGATTTTGCCGCCGCTTTGTTTGCTCAGATCAAGCACGACCAGCGATTTCAACACGTCGTTCATTTGCGCGGCGTCGAACAGAAAAGTCACTTGTTGATCGCCATTGACCTTGCCTTGCCGCTCGAAATATCCGACGCCGTGTTTGTACAAGGTGACTCGCTTCAGCGGCGGCGGGCTGTTTTCGGCTTGAGCCAATCCAATCGAAGCCGTCGCCAACAGCAGCGACAGCGTAAACAGAATTTTGATGAGATCACGGTTCATGGAATCCTCCTGAAAATGAACTGCGACTAAGCACAGCTACGCCAGGACTTGCCAAAACAAGTCAGGCAAAAATCTAATTGTTGAAAATGGGATTTGGGGCTTGAGTGGTTTACAGTCGGTTCATCCTCAGCGATGACTGAACGCCGTCGAATAAACCAACTTGCAGGTTGATTTTAGCGCCAGCAACAACATGCCTGGCTTCTCCAAGCATCTGTAACAGGTAGCTACGATGAAGCCTGTATGCAATAACTGAATTTTTATCCACCACCCCAATAAGCTACTGACGAGATTCAAGAAACTGTTCAGTGGTGAAGTTGAGGCTATAAAAATTATTCAGCGTGTGGGGCTTATGACGCCTGAAAACATTCACCTGAATTCGTTCATGTATGAGCCGGTCTTGGATATGTCCGATGAGCACTTAAGGAGACGAGGTAATGACAAGGGCTTTATGCTGACGCCTGCTAGGCCAGGCGGAAAACGGAAATTTCCAAACAGACTATGACCTCATTGCCGACCCAAGCGCGAAGCCGTGAATCATCCTTTCCAGTCTTGCGGCTACACCAAATCAAGCAGCGGGGGATTCTGGTCCAGAATTGGCGTACTGATTGATCCAACCTAAAAGGCTTTGGTTGGCGTCGTTTAGCGCATTTGTTGTTGCGAGGCGAGTTGTGGCTCGGCAAATGCACTAACATCAGCGAAAGGAACACCTGGGCTGGGTATGCAATTACGCAGGCTGGCAGACTCAGGCAACAAAGAGAAAATGAACATTCAACAAATCAAAAAATTTGCATTCGCGCTGACTCTATCAACTGGTTTAGTGGTTATTTCCGGCTTATCCGGCAACTCTGCGGCTCAGGCTCAAGACCGACGTTACGACCATAACCGCAAAGACGAACGAAACGAACGTGATCGCCAACAAGCCGATCATCGAAATGATCGTCGCGACAACCGGATGGAAAATAGGCAGGAACGTCACGAAGATCGTCGCGACGACCGTAGAGATGATCGCCGGGACAACCGCAGAGATGACCGGTGGGAAAACCGCAACGGTTCGTATGGCAACAATGGCCGTTACGGAACGTACGGCAGAAATGACCAGTACGGTTATGGCAATTATGGCAACAGCGCTGAAGAGCAAAAAGGGTTTCGCGATGGGCTGGATCGAGGTCAGGAAGACGCTCGCGACCGCAGACGCGCTGATCCAAACAACTCCAGCCATTATAAGAAAGGCAGCTCTGCATATCGCGAAGGATTCCGCAGAGGTTATGTTCAAGGTTATCGTCAGTACGACAACTCCCGCAGGTGGTAATTGAACAGGCGCAGATTGAAACGGAATACATTTGAGGCCGCTGGCGTAAAGCTGGCGGCCTTTTTATAACAGAGACTTTTCGAGCATCTCAAATTGCAATCCCTGAACCCGCGGAATGCCAGCGGCAGGATCGTCAGGGAATGGAAACAGTTCGCCGGTTAGCCGATACCCGCGCCTCCGGTAAAACGCGATTAGTTCCGGCCTGAGCGTTATAACCGACATGGTAATTTTCAGAACGCCCCATTCGTGTTGTGCAATGCATTCAGTCGCGCTGAGGAACTGTTTTCCAATACCGTTTCCTTGCAGGTCAGGCCTGACGACAAACATTCCCAAGTAAGCAGCCTCCTCTTTTTTCTGAAGCAGGACGGAGCCAATGATTTCATCGTTTTGCAGGCACAGAAGGATCATGGAGTTTGAGTCCTGAATCAGACTCTGAATTTCCGACGGATCAGTTCGCTGACCATCCAACAGATCGGCTTCAGAAGTCCAGCCAGCTTTGCTGGAATCTCCGCGATAAGCGGAGTTCACCAGCCGGGCTATAAATTCCGCTTCCTCAAACCGGGCTTTGCGAAAAGACAATTGCAATTGGGCTGTCATGGTTTCTGGGTTCATAGTTTGTGTGGCAAATGATCCGCTTCATTTTGTTGCAGCCAGTATCGCCGAGTCAAAAAACAGCGACGGTCGCGCGTGGCTTCGCGGGCGCTGTTTTTGCCGAATCAACCGACGGCGTTTTTGCCAAAAATTTGAGTTGATGGAGGAACGGTTACGATTGTGTCACACATTTTTGATCATGGATTGATTGAGTTTACGAAAGCCAGCGAATGATAATGGGCTCAGGCACACTTATGAAAACCAAAGAATTTCTGACTGCTGAATGGCGCTATTTGGCGATGATCAACTACGAAATTGACCCGGCGATTTTGCAGCCGTTGATTCCGCGCGGTACCGAACTGGATTCGTGGCATGGCAAAACCTTTGTCAGCGAAGTCGGCTTCATGTTTTTGAGCACATGCGTCGCCGGAATGGCAATTCCGTTTCATCGCAACTTTGAAGAGATAAATTTGCGGTTTTACGTTCGTCGCAAAGCTGAAGACGGATGGCGTCGCGGCGTAGTTTTTGTCAAAGAAATCGTGCCTCGGCTGGCCATCGCCACTGTTGCGCGAGTGGTTTACAACGAAAATTACGTAGCCCGGCGAATGTGGCACGGCACGGATTTAAGCGAGACTTCGTTTACCAAAACTGGCGTCGTCGAATACGGCTGGATGGAAAAAACGGGGCGGAACTTTCTGCGAGTTCGCGCAACAGGTAAAGCTGAACCGCTGATTGCCGGTTCCGAAGAAGAATTCATCACCGAACATTATTGGGGCTACGCGGCTCAACGAGATGGCGGCACGGTTGAATATCAAGTCGAACATCCATCGTGGAATGTCTGGCAGGTCAGCGAAGCCGAGTTCGATTGCGACATCGAGCGGGTTTACGGCGCTCGGTTTGTCGAAGCCATGAGCAAAAAGCCAAGCTCGGCTTTTATCGCAGACGGTTCGCCGATCATAGTCAGAAAAGGGGTCAGAC
>JAGNMH010000496.1 GCA_017991275.1 Acidobacteriota bacterium | reverse complement strand
GTGCTCACACTTCATATTGCAGATCGAGTTGATAAACAGAATGACGAACGGCGGATTGGCGACGCCGGTAATTGCCAAACTTTGCCAGTTCAAACGCGCGTGTTTAATGATACGGCTAAAGATATGCATAGCAGTTCTCCTTTCAGCTCGGACATAAACATGAATTTCCACTCGGATCAGTTGATGTAGCTAAACCGGCCTGAGCTTGATTCCTGATGCCGTGAGATGACGCAACTGCGTGAACGCTCATTACCGCAACACAACCATTAAGGTCTATTCCGTATTTGATTGAAGGATTGGTAACGAAACCTTTGCCCCAGTTCCATAATCCACACGCTCATCAGGCGATAACGGGTCGGGTTTGTTCCACACCTTTGCGCCAATCATCGCCTTGGCCAGATTGACGGGTTGATACGTCAGGCTGACCCACATCGGAATTTCCCCCGTGCAGTGGCAAGATTTGGCGCGAATCGAATCCCGCATCCGTTGTGCTTCATCGGAACGCCAAATCTCTGTGAAAGAATTTCGCCGCAGATTGCCCAGCGGCTTGTGAGCTTCGCAAACGCTGACATCGCCGTTGGCGTATATCACTGCGGTCATTATTCCGGCGCGGCAGGACACCACCTGGCGTTGTTCTTCGGCTGTTTTGACCTTCGCCCATTGCAGCATCGGTTCGACGATGCTGCCGTAACGTCCTTCCTCCCGCGTAGCCCACAGCCGCTGAACGTACTGGAACAACAATTGGTATTCAGCCAGCTTTGGCCCTTGCAGCGTAGGATTTTTGCGGTCGCCGCGAATCATCCCCAGATTCATATGCGACATCTGCGGACAACGTTCGAACAGGTAAGTGGCCAGCCGCCGAATTTCGTCCATATTATCAGAGGTCGCAGTTGCGATTGAATGGATTTGCAATCGCGAATCTTCGCGTTGCAATTCGACCAGCGCGTCATAAGTTTTCATCGCGTGTTCAAACGCGCCCGGCGTGACGCGGAACCGGTCATGAAATTCCGGCATTCCGTCCAGCGAAAGTTCGACCACAAACAATCGCAGGCTTTTTTCTTTCAGTGTTTCCCGGATTTGCTGAACCGTCTTTTCAGTGTACCAGCCGTTGCTGGGGACGTAGATTTCCTTGACGCCGTTTTGGCGTATGAACTGGCGACAGATTTCGCCAAACTCTTTTCGCAAAAACGGCTCGCCGCCAGACAGGTTCAAGTTTTCAATCTGGCCAAGCTCATTCGACAAAGCGACTATTTCTTCAAAACTCAGATCGTCACGTTTGTTCAAACTGGTCCAGTAAAAACAATGCTCGCATTTCATGTTGCAAATCGAATTGATGAACAATGTCACGAAGGGCGGCTTGGGCACATCGGGGATGCTCAGGTTCTGCCAATTCAAGCGTGCGTGTTTTGCGATTCTGTCGAGCAACTGCATTTTGATTCTCCTGTGAAAATGTTGGGCAATCCTGTCCAGATTGCCTGGTGTTCTCGAAAGACAGCTTTCAAACAAACCGCAGCAACCTGGACAGGATTGCTCTACTCTTACGCCATCGCCTGGCGAACAACTCGCCCCCAACGCCTGACCGCCAGATAACCATCAAGCTCCCCATCCACCAACGACTGCAACTGCCTGGGCGATTGCAGGTAATACATATCCACGCGCGGCAACAAATGAAGCGGTTCATTTTTCGCCCGCCGCAACTCTGTTGTGCAAGCTGAACGAACAGTGCGGCTGACAACTTCTTCGGCTGAGCGATTCAGATAGCCATACGGATAAGCAAAACTTTCGACAGGCTGGCCGATTCGGTCACTGATTTCGGAGCAAGAACCTGCGATCTCGACTTCTAACTCCGTCGGCGACAACCGGCGCAAGTCGGGATGCGTTTTGGTGTGAGCGCCGATTTCGATTCCCTGCTCCGAAAGCTCGCGCACCTGTTGCCAGTTCATCATTCGCTGAGCGCCCAACCCGGCGGGCGGTGCGTCCCAATCGTTTGTGCCCTCGACGTGACCGCTGATAACAAAAACCGTTGCGCTGAAATTGTGTCGAGCCAGCGCCGGAGCAGCCGATTCATAAAAGTTGGCAAAGCCGTCATCAAACGTCACAACTGCTGACTGTTCTGGCCACCGCCCTTGAGCTTCACGGTAAGCCAAAGCTTCGCGCATGGAGATGCCGCGAAATCCAGCATCAGACAGCATGACCATCTGTTCGGCAAAGATTCGCGGCGAAATGGAAACCACCGAACCGCTGTCATCCAATGAGTGGTAAGTCAGGATAGCCAGCATCGTTTATTCGGATTGTGGAATTCCTGAGTTCGCCAATTCGCCGCCAGAAACTTGTTTGAACTCATCCGGGTTGGGTTCGCCAAACACATATCCCATCAACTCTCCCCACGACCATCCGGCCAACAAACAGAAGGCTATCGGCAACGCCGAGGCAATCTGTCCGATTGTGCGTCCTTGCCGCAGCATATGTTTGAAGATACGAACCAACAGCAAAACCGGCAGCAGCGGAGAAAACACCGCCAGGAAAATTCTCTTGCCAGCTCCGATTTCAGCCACGCGAGTTTCGGCGAAGATCCTTCCCCACTCGGATCGTTGGCCGACGGCTTCAGACAGACTGATTTTCGGGCGATGTTGGTAAACCTTCAGCGCCGGGTCGAGTCTTAAAACGATCCCGCGATCCCGCATAGCCCAATGCACCGTTGTTTCGTGATAAGCCTCCTGCCAAATATCGCGCACGCTTTGGATGGCTTCGCGTTTGTAAGAGACGTTGATGTCAGAAACGTACTCGGCATTTCCAGCCGAAAGCGGACTGCCGAATCTTCCGAAGTCACAGTAATAAAGCGCCCAATTCATAGGGCGATCAATCGCATTATCAATCACGCCGCCGATCACAGAGTAAGGTTGAGTTTTATGTGCAGCCATTATTTGACTGATCCAGTCTTGGGCTGGAACAGCCAAATCCTCTGTCATAGCAATCAGCCGTCCGCGCATCAGGCTCAACCCAACTGCGCGGCGACGGTCGTAAAGCCGATGCTGATGCGAAGGAATATCCGGCGAAGCAGCCGCTCCTAAATCCGTAATCAAATGAAAATTCACTTCGGGAAACTCTGCTTTCAGCTCACCGATTTCCAGTGACCAGGTGTCGTAAGGCACGATGATTTCGGCGTCAATTCCCCGAACCTGTGGAAGCAGAGCTTGCAAACAACGGCGCACGCCGACTTTGCCGCTAACAACCGTCACCAGGATCGAGAGTTCAATTTCAGAGCGTGTTTCGTTATTTGACATGCAGATTCGCCTCTATGTTTTCAGACGGCCTGGGAAAATCGCCAGGCTGTTTTTCGGATGGAGCCTTTCCCATCTGTGAAGCCTTTTCCAAATGATGAGCCAGCGTTCCCCAGATCACGCACAATCCGCAGTACCAAAAATAAAGCCAGTGGAGCGGCAAAACGCGCAGCGTAAACCACACGCCGGAATGAGCGACGAAGTAGCGGTAAAAATCGAAGTTCAAGGCTGAAACCGCCGACAACAACAACAAGGCAATAATGCCGAAACCCGGCCAGAACAACGCCAACGGCAACAACGCCGAAGCCAGCCAGACCAAAGCCACGCAAACCCGTTGCGATGATTTGGCATTCAGGTTGTTGGCGGCTGCACCTGCCCGCAACATCAACTTAATCCACGGAACTCCGCGATCAACAATGTCGGTTTTCAATATACTCCACAGAGTCCAGCGTTTCAGATGAGTGGCCTTGATTCGCGGAGCCAGCACAATCTGAAAGCCGGCGGCTGAAACCCAGGTTCCAAGTTCAATATCTTCGATGGCCGGGCGGCGATAACGCTCTTCGTCAAATCCTCCGAAGGCCAGAAACAGGTCGCGCCGCATCGCCCCGCAACCGCTCCAAAACGTGTTGATGTAACCGCCGCTGGTTTGGTGAACGTAATGATGAAACAGGTTTTTATACTGAGAAAAGAATCCCGGTTCAGCCGGGGTTTCGTCGTAAGAGCCTACGACGGCGTCAATCGTCGAGTCGGCAATAAAGGCTTCGGCAAAGCCACTCAGCGTGTCGCGGTGAACGCAAACATCCGCGTCAATAAATACCAGGTATTTGCCTTTGACACGCGCCACGCCTCGATTGCGCGCTCGCGCGGGGCCACCTGGCCCGTCAATTCGCATGTAATCAAAACCATACTGCGCCACAATCGGTTCAACCGGTTCGGTGGAACCGTCGTCCACCACCAGCACATCAAAATCGTTGAAATCCGATCCCGCCAGCGCCGCCAGGCATTTTTTCAAATACTCAGTCGAGTTATAAACCGGCACTACAACAGACAGCATTGTCGTCGAAACCGGCGAGCTATTGACGGATTTTACTTTTTCCGAATCACACATTGTGTTTTCTCCACGCCCCCGAATCAGCCGTTGCGGAAACGGTAGAACGTTCTCAACGCCACGAACCAATCGGCGGGGCCGATCTTCTTCCCCTCTTCTTTGCTACGCGGGAAGTAACTGATCGGGACTTCTTTAATCTGGCAACCTTGCGCCAGAACCTTGGCCGAAATTTCGTGATCCAATTCAAACCCGCTGGTTTGCAGATCAAGCGGTTTGATGACTTCCTGTCGAAACAGTTTCAAGGCCGTCACCGTGTCGCTTAGGTAATTCCCCGTACAGATCAGCGAAGCGAAGCTCAAGCTTTGTCCGCCCAGATAAGCAGGCCACGATTGGCGCTGATGTTTACCGGTCAACAGGTTGACCAGTTTCCCGCGTTCGGGGTGTTTTAGGTAGCGGCTGCCATAAACCGCGCCGATACCATTAGACAAAAGCGCCGCCAGCATCGGCACGTAATCGTTCGGGTCATATTCCAGATCGGCGTCTTGAATTATCAGGTAATCGCCCGTTGCCCTTGCCAACCCGGCGCGAACCGCCGCGCCTTTGCCCTGATTTGGCGATTGACTGATCAACGTTACC
>JAGNMH010000495.1 GCA_017991275.1 Acidobacteriota bacterium | reverse complement strand
CTCGCACCGAGCGTGAGTATAAAAACGCCATCAAATTACTGGATCAAGCAGTCGCCAAACGTCGAAGCGGTATTGAACCTGAAGCCTTCAAAAAGTACGAAAGCAGTCTGGCGTTGATTGACAGTTCGATTGCCCAGAGCAAACGCGCGCTGCGTGAATTGCCGAACGATCTGGTTGCCGGGCAATTTCTGTTGGCGGCTTATGCCAGGAAAGTTGAGTTAATGCAGGAAATTGCTATGCAGTGAAAAGTTTGTAGTCCCGCCTTTAGGCGGAACGGGGGCGCATTTCTTTTTAGAGTAAAGTGCGTAACTTAGCGAGTTTTGCTTTCTGAAAAATTATACGTCCCTGTTCCGCCTAAAGGCGGGACTACATGCATTGTTGAGGAGATTGAAGCTGAAATGATGATTCGACGTGGGATGAAAATAGGGTTGTTGTTGGCGCTGATGATTAGTGGCT
Source organism: Acidobacteriota bacterium (assembly GCA_017991275.1). Lineage (GTDB taxonomy): Bacteria > Acidobacteriota > Blastocatellia > RBC074 > RBC074 > RBC074. The sequence goes on along the minus strand of JAGNMH010000495.1, from coordinate 4,512 downwards.
GGCAACTGGTTGGTGCGCAGACAAGCGGTCAGGATAAAGAGTTTCACCAGACTTACGATTTGACGGCGAACGGGACAGTTGGCGTTTACAACACCAGCGGAGCGATTCGCGTTTCAAGTTGGAATGAAAACCGTGTCAAGGTGGACGCCGTCAAGCGAGGACGGAATGAAAGCGATTTTGCCAGAGTTCAAATCGAAGTGACCGCCAGACCTGAGCGGGTGGAAGTTCGCGTCGTTTATCCAAGCGGTTTCAATTGGCGTGGCGGCGGTGTGTCGGTTGATTTCGATCTGAAGCTTCCGCGTACAGCGGCGCTCAGCCCGGTAAATTCAACCAGCGGCGACATCACCGTGACCGGCCCGGTTGAAAGATTGATCGCCAGAACCACCAGCGGCGACGTTTCGGCTGTGGATGTGACAGACGCTGCCAGCCTGAATTCAACCAGCGGCAATGTTACTGCCGCTCGCATTGGCGGAGAGCTTCGCGCAAACGCGACCAGCGGAACGCTGACAATCAACGAGGTGAACTCTCGCGTTTTTGTCCAAACCAGCAGCGGTTCGATTCGTGTTACTCAGGCGCGTGACGATGTGACAGCAACTGTGGCCAGCGGAGACATCAAGCTGGAAAAGATCAGCGGGAGGGCGGTTGTTCGCGCCAGCAGCGGCTCAGTCGTCGTCAATGACGTAGGCGGCGACGTTCAGGCAGCCAGCATGACCGACGATGTCACAGTGTCGAACGTGCGTGGCCGAGCGACCGTCAGCGCCATCAGCGGAAACATCACTTTGCGTGGCATTGGTGAAGGCATCAAAGCCACAGCCGTCAGCGGCTCGGTCAGCATCAGCGATTCAAAAGGCCGGATCGAGGTCGGCACAACCAGCGATTCGATTACATTGACCAACGTGGAGAGCGCTGAAATTGTCGCCAAAACGACTTCCGGTGACGTTCACTTTACGGGGAAATTTCACAGCGATGGTCATTACGAGTTTGAAAGCTTCAGTGGCGAAGTGGTTTTGGTCTTGCCGCCGGGCAGCAATTTTAGTTTGTCGGCCAAGACTCACGATGGCTCGGTGAACACCGAATTCCCATTGCAACTGACGCGAAACATCGGCGGCAGTCAGATGAATGGCACAGTCGGCAAGGGCGGAGCGGATGTTCGCGCATCAAGTTTCAGTGGCAGCGTGCGGATCAGAAAAAGCACGCACTGATGTAATGCATGTAGTCCCGCCTTTAGGCGGAAGGTCTCGGCGGTCGCGCCAATTTCGCCTAAAGGCGGGACTACGAACTTTTCAAAAGGAGATTGAGATGAAAATTCTATTTGCGTGTTTAATTGTGTTGGCTGTTGGGCTGACTTTTCTTGATTCACCAAAAGCCGTCAAAAACATGATGGCTCATCATTCAAATTCGTCTGTTGATTTGGCAGGAGTTGGTGACGTGACCGATCAAATCAACAAGACGGTGACGCTTGCGCCCGGATCGAACGTTCAAATTCGAGGTTTCAATGGCAGCGTCAAAGTTGAAACCGGTGACGGCGATAAAGCCGAGATCAACATTCAGGTCAAGGCCTCCAGCCAGGAAGCCATGGATCAGCACCCGGTCGTTATAGATCACACCGGCAACAGTCTGATCATCCGCACCGAAAATGATAAAGAAGGTGGCAGATGGGGACGGGATCGCGGTTGGGTTCGTCACGAAGTAAATGTCCGGCTTCCTCGCAACAATAACCTGAAAGTTTCTTCGGTCAATGGCGCAGTCACAATTGGAGAGCTTACCGGCGAAGTCGGCGTTTCCAGCGTCAATGGCAGAGTCAAAGTCGAACAGGCTGGAACAATCGCCGACCTGAGCAGCATCAACGGCGGAGTTTCAGTGACCATGACAAAATTGAGCGAATCCGGGTTGCGAGTCAGCAGCGTCAACGGCGGAGTTGAAATCGGCGTTCGCAGCGAGATCAACGCCGATGTTGAAGTTCGCAGTGTAAATGGCGGTATTGATACAGACCTGCCGATTTCAGTTCAGGGAGAAATGAAGCGCGGACAGTTGGTGGGGAAAATTGGATCAGGCGGCGCGCCGATCAAAATCACAAGTGTAAATGGTGGAGTCAAACTCCGCAGAAGTTGAAAGCCTGTCTGTTAATTTCATTTGGTTTGGAATCGTTTCAGCCGCAGAAACTCAAGCAAGGAAATTTCCTGTTTGCGTTTTCTGCGGCTGAAGTTTTTACAGTAACCGGCTGGCTTGAGTGGAACTTTCATAGGGGCATCACGTAACTAAAGGGTGTCGGACTTTCGCCGTCGGTTGAACATACAAGCAGAGCAGACTCAGCAGAGTCCGCTTTTGAAACTCAAAGATTCCATAACTGAACATTATCATCACCACATCGCGATCAGTGGTTCTTGATCAAACTCAACATTGAAATGAAGTTAGCCCACCAACTCAGATTGGCATAATTGTTGTGGTCTTTATGTTGCCAAAGGAAGTAAACGATTCGCTGAAAACCGAAATGCTAAATCTTTAGTAGCAGGGGGACTCAAGTTTGAGCAGCGAGTCATAATGCAGAAGAACAGAGGGAGGAATTACAAACATGGTCACTGAAGCTTTAGATAGAGTGAACGGTTTCGTGAAATTGAAGCCACGTCCGGCGTTGACTTTGGTCAACGCGCCTCGCGTGCTTTCTCTGGATCAATATGAATGTTTTGTCGGCGTCAGCAACAACGTCGCCGACCTGAAACAATTTATCAGCGTTCAAGCAGCTCAGCAGGACGCCGAAAAAGCCACGTTGTTAATAGGTGAGCGCGGGCTGAGGCAGGAACAAATCGCGCGGGTGCTTCACAAAGCCAGCGCAAACTGGTCGCAGCCGTTCCTGTCGGTCAACGCTCACAGTCTGGACAGCGATGCTCTGCATTCGCTGCTGTTTGATTCGCATGGAATGATCGAAACCTGCCAGAACGGCACCATTTTCATTAATGAACTGACCCGGCTGCCCGCGCTGTTGCAACAGCGTTTTGCTGCTTTAATCGAAGAACAGCGTTGGCGAGGACATTCCAGCAAGAAAAAGGGGCCGCGCTTGATCTTTGCCACCGAATGGAAAGCCAATGAAATTACCTCAGAAAACCGAATCGGTTACGGTCTGGTCGAACTGCTCAAACCGTCGGGGTTTACGATCAAACCCTTGCGCGAACGCAGCGAAGATATTCCTTATCTGGTCAAACATCTGCTCCATCGAATCGTCACCAGATTGGCCAAAGGTGATCACGAAATCACGCCAGGTGCGATGAAAATGCTGGCTGATTATTCCTGGGAAGGGAACATTGACGAACTGGAATCTTCACTGGAAAGCGCAGTCAACAACACCAGGCCCCAACAAATTGACGAGTCGCTGCTGCCTTCGCGCATTCGTTTTGCCGCGCTCAAAGCCATTCCGCCGGGCGGAATTGACTTGCCGCAAATCGTTGATGATTTTGAACGCAACCTGATCGAAACGGCCTTGCGGCAGACTTACAACAATCAAACCAAGGCTTCGGCCTTGCTTGGTCTGCGAGTGCAGACCCTGAACATGAAGCTGAAAAGGTTCAAGGAAAAGGATGGCGAGATAGATGGTGAATCCGAATCCGAATAAGTTGGCATTCAGTTTTCCCAGGATTAACCATTGCCAGCTTTGATCTCAGATTTAACTCGTTCCAATTCGATGGCCGAGTCGGGTGAGCTTTCATCCGGCCCGGCTTTTGTCGTTATACCCGCCTCCAAATTTTTGCCTGAACTTATGCCGACACAATTTGTGGAGCCAGGTTCCGCAAAAAAATGAACCAACTGTTTGGTGACGTGCGTATAGCCGGTTATGACTACAGTTCAAAACGACTTACCGACTTCTCAGAAGCAGCTACGGCTATGGCCCGGAGTGGTTGCCGCAGTGCTCTTGTCTCTGGTTACGTTTGGTTTACCCATATTCGCGCCCGATCAGGGAGGCACAGCGATTCTTGGCGGAGTGGCCTGCGGAGTGGCCATCATCGTCTGGTGGCTGTTTTTCAGCCGGGCACCCTGGCCGGATCGAATTGGCGCGATTGTGTTGATGGCTGTCGCGGTTGCAGTGACCAGGTTTGTTGTCCATAAATCCATCGCGAACGGAATGATGGGGATGATGCTTCCCATCTTTTCAATTCCCATCTTGAGCCTGGCGCTGGTTGCTGCAGTGGCTGCTGGCCGTCGTTTTTCCGGCCCGGCACGGCGCGCGCTTGTGGTTGTCGCGATTCTGCTCGGTTGCGGAGTATTCACGCTGCTGCGGACAGGAGGAATGACCGGCGATGCCAATTCGGATTTACATTGGCGGTGGACGAAGACTCCTGAAGAATTGCTCCTGGCTCAATCTGGCAAGGTTCCCGTGTCTGCCGCAGCAATTGCCATGACGCCCGAACCTGAAGAACCGGTTTCAGCTTCGGCTGGTTCAGAGCCGACTCCGACCCCAGAGGCTACAGAAGCTGCGAAACCGCACGGTGATTGGCCCGGCTTTCGCGGAGCAGCGCGAGA
>JAGNMH010000494.1 GCA_017991275.1 Acidobacteriota bacterium | reverse complement strand
AGTTGGAGCAGTTGAATTTGCGGATGTCGTTGCGCCGGGTTTCGGTTCGGAAAGGAAATCCACCGTCGCGTTCATGTCCGGTCGCAGGTATTCGTCAGGGTTTTGCACTTTGACTTTGACCTGCACCGTGGCTTTCTGGCGGTTGGCTTCAGGCGAAATTTCTTCGATGTAACCCTGATAACTGCGGTCACGGTAAGCGTCGGTGCGGAGCGTAGCGCGTTGTTTCGATCCCAACTTGGCGAAATCGTTCTGGTTGATGTCCAGTTCCACCTGCAAATCGTTGAGGTCGGCCATTGAAACGACATAACCCTTGGCTCCACGTTCGCCGACGAAGCCGGTTGTGACGAACTCGCCTCGCTCTACTACGCGCTCCAGAATGGTGCCGGTGATAGGAGCGCGTATGATCGTGTTGGAAAGTTGGGTTTCGGCAAAAGCCACTGCTCCACGTGCTTGTTGAATTTGCCCACGCACTTGCGCGCTCAATTCCTGGCGCGGGCCTATCTTCACCAACTGGTAGGTTTTTTCCATCGAAGCCACGTTGGCGGCCTGAACGTCAAAACGGGCTTTGGCGTCGTCATAAGATTGTTGTGAAACCACCTGATCTTTCAACAGCTTTGCTGTTCGATCCAGATTGATTTTGGCATTTGCCAGATCGGCCTTCTCTTTTTCCAGATTCGCGCGGGCGACTTCGATTTCTTCGGGGCGCGAACCGTTCTGCAATTCCTGCAACCTGGCTTCAAGCGACACCAACTGCCCCTGAGCTTGTTGAAGTTGCGCACGGTATTCGTCATCTTCCAGTCGAGTGATGACCTGTCCTTGCTGGACTTGATCGCCTTTTTCGACGCCGATCCAGGAGACTTTGCCGACGACTTTCGACGCCACCTGAATTTTGTGATGCGCGACGATGTAACCGGTTGCGCTCAGCAACACTTCGCCAGCGGGAACGTTGGCTGCGTTGCTGCTGGTTGCATTGACTCGGACGACTTCAACTTCGGTTGCGGCGTTCAAGCGGCTGTTGATGAATCGCGCCGCGCCCAGCAACAGGAAGAGCGCAATGCCGCCCAGAATCCACCACTTTGCCCACCGCGCCCAGCCAGAACCTCCGGCTGATTTCGGGCTGTTCTTCATGGACTTGTCTATTCGTAAACTGTTCAAGTCTGGTTGCATATTTCCTCTGGAAGACCTTTTTATCGCAAAGGGTCAAAGGGTCAAAGGGTCAAAGGTTTTCTGGGTTGCGAACTGTCTAATTTTTGGAATTCTTCGACCCTTGCCCCTTTTAGTGTTTGTTACTTTGTGTTGAGTTTTGCCCTCATTGAAATCCTCAATCTTCAAGAATTCCGTTTACCACACGATGAATCCCATCTTTGACGTATTTTTCGCCAAAGTTGATGACCATTGCGAGTTTCAAGTCGCGCAGACGCAAGTAAGTGCGTGCTTGCGCCTCGAAGATTTAGCTGTAGTTGGCCACGGCCTTGGCTTCGATGATGACTTTCTTTTCTACGAGTATGTCGAGACGCAACGGGTTGGCGAGTGTTCGCCCTTTGTAAACAATAGGAGTAGATACCTGACGTTCGACAAGCAAGCCTGCATTCTGTAGCTCCCAAACAAGAGCTTCCTCGTAAACGGCTTCCAGCAGGCCCGGACCGCCTAAAGTGCGATGAACTTCAATGGCTGCGTCAGTGATGAACCTGCTGATCTGATTTTCAGTCATGCTCTCTCCTTATCCAATCTTTGACCCTTTGTGTTGAAATTTTGGTTTTAGTTTTGTTTCAACGCCGTCAGGATTTGCTTTCTCGCTGCCGAGAACGCAGGGAAAAGCCCGCCAATGACTCCCATCACCAATGCGAAGATAATTCCTGAAAGCATAATGCCCGGAGTAATACGAAAGTCGAAGGTGATTTCGCTGAAGGTAGTGAAGCTGCCGATGCCTGTGGTGAAATTATTCAATGGCAAAACCAGCAAGCAGCCCATTACGCCGCCCAGCAGGCTCAGCAGCAGGGATTCGAGCATGAAGCTGATCAGAATGCCTGGCTTGGAAAAACCCAGAACGCGCAACGTGCCGATTTCCGGCGCTCGACGCGCCACCGCTGCATACATAGTGTTCATCGCCGCGAAGCTGGAACCGATGGACATGATGATGGCGACGAAGATTCCCAAAAACTGAATCGGAGCCGCTGCGCTGGTTTGAGCTTCGTAATATGCGCGTTCAGAAACGGCATCTACGTTAAGCCGTTGGTCGCCGGTCAGATCGTTGGTCAGTGCCTGCATCGCAACTTCGTCAGTGGCACGAAGCAGGACTGAACTCAATCCGGCTTCGCGGTTTTGATCGGCAGCCAGTTGCGCAAGGTCACAGAAAATCTCGCTATTGGCGGCTGAACGTCCACCGTCCATCACCCCTACGACTTCCCATTGGCCTCGACCGAGGTCAATTTTCGATCCCAACCGCGCCGTCGGGTAACGTTTGGCGACTCCTTTGCCGACAACGATTTCCCGTTTGCCGGATTGGAAGATGCGGCCTTCAGTAATTTTCACGTTTTCGCGCATGCCGACTCCGGTCGCTGTCAGGCCTCGCATGCTGATGTTTATGCCCGCTGGATTGTCCGGGCTTTCCAATACGATGACCGTCACCAGTTCCAGCGAAGCCATCGGCTCGCCATTCGGCAATTTAGCGATGCCGGGTTTGACCTTAATGACCTGAAACTGTTCCTGCGTCATCGAAGAGTTCAGTTCGGCGGTCGAACCTTTGCGCGTGACCAGCAGGTTTAGCGGATCGCCGGTCGAAACCAACGAGCTTCGCAAACCTTCGACCAGGGCAAAGATGCTCAACAAGACGGCGACGGTCAGCGCAATGCCCAAAGCCGTCATGATGGTGGTCGTGCGGCGCGCAATCAGATTGCGAATGTTGTAGGAAATCGGAATTTTCATGGTGAACTCAATCGCTATACTTCAGAGCGTCAATAATTGGACGCCTGGAGGCTCCCCAAGCCGGAATGAAAGAACTGACCAGGCCGATCATCCCCGCTACCAGCAAACAGATCGCCGCGACCGAAGTCGTCACGCGCAACTGGCTGAGATCGGCAAACATTGAAGGCAACGAGCGCATCCAGGCGCATAACCCGCTGGCCAGTGCGATGCCCAGGGCACCACCGATCAAAGCAATGATGATCGCTTCGCCCACCAGCAGCCACAAAACCGCGCCATTGGTAAACCCAAGCGTCTTCAAAACTCCGACTTCGCGCACCCGTTCGCGGACGGACATGGCCATTGTGTTGCCTGAAACCAGCAGGATGGTGAAAGTAACGGCGGCACAAATCGAAAGCAGGATCAACTTCACGTCGCCAAGAAAGGAAAGAAAGCTCAGGCCAAAAGCCTGTTCGGTCTCGGTTTTGGTCTGAGCCGGCGAGTTGCGGAACAGATCGTCAACCGCTTTTGAGATTGAATTGGCGTCTTCCGGGCGCTCCATGCGAATGAAAAAAGTGCCGGCCATATCGCGCATGCCGCCGGTCAAGCTTTCATTCAGATATTTGTAGTGGAAGATCAGGCTTTCATTGTCCGCCGGGCCGGAAAAGATTCCGCGCAAAACAAATTCCAGATTGACCGGATAAATGTCTCCCACAATCGTGATGCGATCACCGAGTTTCATATTGTGGCGTGCAGCCGTTTTGCGACCCACGATGCAGGCGGTTGGTTCTTTGATAAAGGCTTGGCGCTCGCTGTCAGAAAGTTTGTACTCCGCATTGACTATGCCGAACTTTTCCGCGTCCACGCCGAAACGCGCGAACATGTTCGCGGGATCGCGGTTATCTTTGTAAGTGCCGCCGAACCATTGGAAGACCATTACCTCTTTGACTCCGGGCACTTGTTTGATTCGTTGCTGGTATGAAAGTGGCAGTGGGTTGGCAAGTGAAACACGGTGGCGTGTGACCAGCCGTAGCGCCTGATCCGGCGTGGCTTCGGCAAAATAAAACGCGCGATAAATTGCCACCAACAATCCCAGCAGACACAGCGAAACACCAATGCTGATAATTGTTAGCAGAGAGCGTCGGCGATTGCGGATACTGTTTCTGAAGATCAGTGAAAGGTGTCGAAACATAAGTGTGACCTCAGTTCTTTTGTACGATCTGTAAAACGATTTGTTTCATCATAGCTGCTCAGGTCATTGCGGACAAACCTTAACAAGATGAACAGGACATTTTTCGAGGCCTGTGGGAAAAAAAGGGGCAGAAGCTGGAAAGCTTCTGCCCCTAATAGTTAAAAGGAGTGTAGTTCTTGAACTTATGGCTCAGCCGGCGTTAGCTTAGGAACAACATTTCACGGTACTTCGGCAGCGGCCAGAGTTCGTCGTCAATTGTCAGTTCCAGCTTGTCGCAAACTTCGCGGACAGCGGCCATCGCGTCTGAAACTCCATACGCGAATGCCGTAGCCTTCTTTTCCTCGTTGCCCGCTTCCGCTTTTTCAACTGCGTGATCCAAGGTGGACAACGCCGATTTCAAATTGGCGATCAGCCCGGCAAAGTTGGCGACTTCGGCGCGCTGGGCATCCAGCGCGTCACCACTGACTCCGGCTGCGGCCAGAGCGGCAACCGATCCGGCAATCTGAGTCTGGTGTTTGAACGCCGCTGGCAACACCACTGTCGTAGCGATTTCCTTCAACGCGGCAATCTCGATTTCCAGGTCTTTGATGTATCGTTCCAGTTCCAGGTGATAACGCGATTCCAATTCGTCGGCTTTGTACACGCCGGATTTCGTGAACAGCGATTTGGTTTCTTTTGTCCTCAACTGAGCCAACGCCTCGGGCGATTTGGCCAGATTCAGCAAACCGCGTTTGGCGGCTTCATCGCGCCATTCGTCGGAATAGCCATTGCCTTCAAAACGAATCGCCTTGGTTTCAACTACGTATTCTTTGGCGATGTTGATGACGGCCTGATCGAAGTCCTTGGTCGCTTTCAACGATGCTTCCAAACGGGACGCCATTTCAGC
>JAGNMH010000493.1 GCA_017991275.1 Acidobacteriota bacterium | reverse complement strand
CTGTCTGCCATCGGCGGTTCGGTTGGTGTCTTCATTGCCTGGGTGGCGGGCAGAATCGTCACGGCAGTGTTCTTCCCAACCTACCTTTCAATCAGCGCAGTTATTGTTGCTGTGGGCGTTTCCGGCCTGATCGGTGTGTTGTCAGGTATTTTGCCCGCTCGTAAAGCGGCAACGTTGGATCCAATTGAAGCTTTAAGAGCAGAGTAATATGAAACTTTTCCGAAACGACATCTGGGAAAATCTGAAAATGGCGATGGACACGTTGCGCATGAACAAGATGCGTTCGTTCCTGACTGTGCTTGGCGTGGTGATCGGAGTTTGGACGGTGATGGCGATTGCCTCAATTATCAGCGGCATTGATTACGCCGTGACAAAACAGATCGAATCAATCGGAACCAATTCCATCTTTATCACCAAGATGGAACGCGGAGTGCGCTTTGGTCCGCCATCACGCGAAGAGCGTATGCGAAAACCGCTGACCTATGAAGACGCCGTTTCGCTTGGCAACTTGCCCAGCGTCAGCGTGTCCACTCCTATCCTGAACATCACCAACGATTTTTTTGGCCGTAAATTGGTGGTCAAAAGCAGCGGCAAGGAATCTGCGGCAGTCCAACTGCAAGGCGTTACGCCAGCTTACGAACAAACTGGAATCTGGGTGATGAGTGCCGGGCGCTTCTTCACCAAGCTGGAAAATGATTCGCGCGAAGAAGTCTGCGTCATAGGTGGTTCGGTGGCGGATCAGTTCTTCCCGATGTTAAACCCGTTGGACAAAACGCTAACCCTGGGCGGACGCGAGTTTCGTGTGATTGGCGTGCTGGAAAAACGTGAACAACTTTTCGGGGGCGGCGAAGGCAGCAATGATCAGAATAACGTTATTTTCATGCCGTTCAGCGTCGCGGAAAAACTGAAACCGCGTGCGGACGATGTTTACATCACTGTGGTCGCCAAACCCGGGATGCTGACTCAGGCCGTGGATGAGGTGACGGGACAACTGCGAATTCGCCGTCAGGTTTTGTTCGACCAGCCGAACAACTTTGGGCTGTCAACGGCGGACGGCATCATCAGCACTTTTCGTTCGATCACCTTTGGAGTCGCGCTGGCGATGGTGGTGATTTCTTCGGTCGGGCTGATGGTTGGCGGCATAGGCGTGATGAACATCATGCTGGTCAGCGTCACCGAACGAACACGTGAAATCGGCATCCGCAAAGCCATCGGAGGCCGACGCCGCGACATCCTGTGGCAATTCCTGATTGAAGCCATGACCTTGACCGGAATGGGCGGATTGATCGGCCTGGCGATTGGCTGGCTGACAACGTTACTGATTCGCTTGTTCCTGCCTTCCTACGTTCCACTGTGGGCACCGGTCGCGGGCTTCGTTTCCAGCGTAGGCATCGGATTGGTCTTTGGCCTATGGCCAGCCTGGAAAGCCGCGCGGCTGGATCCGATTGTCGCGCTTAGGTATGAATGATTGCCGCGTGTCGCGTCACTACATCAACTCAAGCTCTCTTTCCTTCAAGTATTTAATCTTGTCTCGCAATTCCGCCGCGCGCTCAAATTCGAATTTGCCGGCGGCCTGGCGCATCTCGATGTTCAATCGCCCAATGGTCTCTGTCAATTTTTCGGGACTGTATTCGTCAAATTCCGATAAATTGACCGGCACTTTGAAATAATCAGCCTCATAAGCCGTAACGAGTGTAGCTTCGATTGGTTTGATAATGGACTGAGGCGTGATGCCATTGGCAAGGTTGTAACCGATTTGCTTTGCCCGGCGACGCTCAGTTTCGCCAATGGCTCGGCGCATGGAATCAGTGACCTTGTCGGCGTAAAGAATCGCCTTGCCGTGAGAGTTACGAGCCGCGCGACCAATGGTTTGGATCAGCGACGATTCGCTGCGCAGAAAGCCTTCTTTGTCGGCGTCCAGAATTGCCACCAGCGAAACTTCGGGCAAATCCAAACCTTCGCGCAGCAGGTTGATGCCGACCAGCACGTCGAATTCACCTCGCCGCAAATCGCGCAGAATCTTGATGCGTTCCAGAGTTTCAATTTCCGAATGCATGTAGCGCACTTTCACACCCAGATCGCTGTAATAATCGGTCAGGTCTTCGGACATTTTCTTGGTCAGCGTAGTCACCAGCACACGTTCGCCGCGTTCGGCTCGTTCGCGGACTTCGCCTAGCAAATCGTCAATCTGACCGCGCACCGGGCGGATTTCGACTTCAGGGTCAAGCAAGCCGGTAGGGCGAATTACCTGTTCGATAAAAGCTCCGCTGGATTTCGTCAGTTCATAAGGCCCGGGCGTAGCCGAAACGTAAATCACCTGACCCACGCGCTGTTCCCACTCTTCAAATTTCAGTGGACGATTGTCCAGCGCCGACGGCAGTCGAAATCCGAAATCCACCAGATTCTGTTTGCGTGAACGGTCGCCGGTATACATCGCTCGGACTTGCGGAACGGATTGATGGCTTTCGTCAATCACGATCAGCGTGTCTTCGGGCAGGTAATCGAATAGCGTCGGCGGAGGTTGGCCAACCGCGCGGCCAGTCAGATGCCGCGAATAATTTTCAACGCCGTGGCAATACCCCATGGCGTTGAACATTTCCAGGTCGTACATCACCCTCTGGTGTAGCCGCTGAGCCTCTATCAATTTGTTCTGGGCAATCAGTTGCGGTTCCCATTCTTCCAGCTCAGCCTTGATGGTTTTGACAGCTCTCTTGACCGCACTGGTCGGCGCAACGTAATGCGATTTGGGGTAAAGCCGCAAACCGTCTTCATGCGTTCTGAGCACTTCACCCAGCAATGGGTCAATGGTCGAAATTTTGACGATCTCGTCTCCCCACAATTCAATGCGAATGGCCTGATTCATTCGATAGCTGGGATAAACTTCAATCACATCGCCGCGCGCACGGAATTTGCCGCGACTGAATTCGATGTCGTTACGTTCATACAACAGAGCGACTAAACGCTTAATCAGTTCGTCGCGGCTGATTTTCTGCCCCGGAGTCAGCATCATCGCCAGATCGCGAAAGTTTTCAGGCGCCCCGATGCCGTATATTGCCGAAACCGAAGCGACGATGATGACATCGCGTTGTTCAAACAAAGAGACAGTCGCCGAAATCCTCATACGGTCAATTTCTTCGTTAATGGTCGCTTCTTTTTCGATATAGGTGTCCGTCGAGGCAACATAAGCTTCCGGCTGGTAATAATCGTAATAGCTGACGAAATACTCGACGGCGTTTTTTGGAAAGAAAGTTTTGAGTTCCTGATAAAGCTGCGCAGCCAGAGTTTTGTTATGAGCCATTACAAGCGTTGGCCGATTTACCTGAGCGACGACCTGGGCTATGGTGAAAGTTTTGCCGCTGCCGGTGATGCCCAGCAGAACCTGATGCTTTTCGCCGTCGCTTAAACCTCTGACTAATGCCTCGATTGCAGCCGGTTGATCGCCTTCGGGTTCGTAATCTGAAACCAGTTTGAAATCCATAAGTCCTTTCTTTGGTTAGTGCTAGCCGCCCGTCGAAGCGGCATCTCAAAATTTTTCAAAAATATTTTCGCCAACGTTCAAGTTTTCGCCTCAGTTTTACGCTTATATCAGTGGAGGGGGCAAACGAAGCCGAAAGTTGATCTGAGCCGTGTCCCGGTCATATCAATCGAAAGTTTCTGAAGCCTAAGAAAAAAGTTGCGGCCCTCAGTCGTCAGCCATTGAAAAAGGTAGCCGCAAATTTGGTGCAGCAGCGTCCAAAGCCAAAGGTATTTTCCGCTGCACATTTTGTAACTCAGCCATTTATTCGAGCCGGTGAGTTTGGGCATTCACCGGCTCGATCTTCATTCCGACAAACTTTTCTGAACTAATCATCGTTTGACTCGCCGCCGAATCAGAATCGAAAATGATCTTTCAATAATATCCGGCGACCGAACTATTCCCGGCGATTTGGCATCTGAAGTGCGTTGATAACGAACGGCAAGTTGCTTCTTTCAGCGCCGTTCTTACGCGGGAGGAAAACGATGACTAAAAAAATGAAAACAAAATTTGCTTTGGCTGTTGCGACTTTGGCGGTGATTTCCGTGGCGGCGATGGCTCAGCAGGCTCCGCAAATCAGCCTGCGCTCAACCGATGGCCGCACGGTTAATCTGGCCGATTCAAAAAACAAAGTTGTAGTGTTGTCATTTGGCGGTACATGGGTTCCGTTGGCAGCGAAAGAATTGCCAGCGCTGCAAAAACAGGCTGACCGTTATGCTCCGCGCGGAGTTCAATTTTTCTGGGTCAGCATCAACAGTGACAAAGCCGGAACGCGAACCAGCGCGACAGACAGCGACTTGACTGCTTTTGCTCAAAAAAACAACTTGAGACTGACGGTGTTACGCGACCCTGAACAGCAAGCTTATAAAGCCTTTGGGTTGGACGGGTTGCCAACCATCGTCATAATCAGCGAAGGGAAAATTGTTTTGAAGCACACCGGCTTCGGAACGGAACAAGGCGAAGGTTATTCCGAAATCGCCAAAGTTCTGGATCAACTGTTGAAGTAATTGTGACAAAGTCAGACAGCGAAACGCGCTCGGCAATTGAACTTTTGCCGAGCGCGTTTTTGTTTGTGGCCGGGTTGCGGCGTTATTCACCAGCAAAAATCTTGTCCACACGCTTTGACACATCGCGCAGATAAGCCTCGTCGCCGCCATTCAGCTCGACGGTCAGATAACCACCATATCCGATTTCGCCAATCGCCTTGCGGACTTCTTTCCAATCAATGCTGCCTTCGCGCAAAGCGACAAAGTTGCGAGTTTTGGTGTCGAAATCTTTCAGATGGAATTTGGCTATGCGTTTGCCCAGCGCGCGAATCCATTCCTGCGGATAACCGTACATCACAATGTTGCCGACATCGAAATAAGCCTTAACCCATGGGCTTTTGAATTCATCAATGTATTTGGCGTGATCGTAAGGCGTCAGCAGAAACTTGTTCCAGACTTCTTCAATGGCGATGACGACGCCGAGTTC
>JAGNMH010000492.1 GCA_017991275.1 Acidobacteriota bacterium | reverse complement strand
TCTTTGGTTCTGGTCAAAGGCGCCAGGCAGGTTGGCAAAACTTCTCTGCTTGCCCGCGGATTACAACGCGCGCGCGAAAACGGCGCGAAAGTTGTGTTGACCGATTTTCAATCCTTGAGCGCCGATTACCTGACCACACCGGAAAAACTGATTCTGACTTTGGCTGAAACGCTGGCCGATCAATTGGAGTTGGACGTTTATCCAAACGAGCTGTGGAATTCGCATTTGAGTCCCGGCATCAACTTCGAGCGTTTTTTGCGCCGCGAAGTTTTAAGCAAGATTGGAACTCAACTGGTTTGGGGCCTGGACGAAGTTGATCGTTTGTTCAGTTGCGATTTCGGCAGCGACATCTTTGGCCTTTTTCGGTCGTGGCATAACAAACGCGCGCTTGATCCCGACGGCCCGTGGCGGCGAATGACGATGCTGATTGGTTACGCGACCGAAGCACATCTGTTCATCACAGACCTGAATCAATCGCCATTCAATGTCGGCACACGGTTGGCGTTGGAAGATTTCGACATGATGCAGGTTGGCGAACTGAACAATCGTTACGGTTCGCCGCTGCGGGATCGAGCGGAGATCGCGCGATACTTCCGGTTGCTAAGCGGTCACCCTTACCTGGTTCGGCGCGGTTTACATGAAATGATCGCTCGCGATTGGACGCTGCCGGACTTGGAAGCTCATGCCGATCAGGACGAAGGCCCGTTTGGCGATCATCTGCGTCGGATGCTGGTTTCGTTGACTCAAGACCCTGCGCTGTGCGAAGTCGTTCAAAACGTTTTGCAAGGTCGCCCATCGGCCAACACCGACAGTTTTTATAGACTGCGCAGCGCAGGCCTGATGGCCGGAGATTCAGTGCGGGATTTACGTCCGCGCTGCCAGCTTTACGCGACGTATCTGGAAAAGCATTTGCTGTAACTCCGGATCATTTTCCATTTGTCAGTTGTCATTTTTGATTTGTCATTGGCTGCCGAATGCTACTGCTGGCTCCAAAGACAAAAAATGACAACTGACAAATGCCAAATCACAAATGGCAAATGAATTAGTCACAACCGTCAAACACCCAACAAATTCGCGCAGCTTTTACATCGTCGGCGGCACGTTGCGGCGCGATGCTGAATGTTATGTGGAACGCCGCGCCGACGCTCAGTTGCACGAAGCGCTGAAGCGCGGCGAATTTTGTTATGTGCTGACTTCGCGACAGATGGGCAAGTCGAGTTTGATGGTTCGCACAGCGTCGCAGCTGCGTGACGAAGGCATTGGTGTTGCCGTGCTGGACTTAACGGCCATCGGCCAGAACGTCAACGCCGAACAATGGTATGGCGGCTTGCTGGGTCAACTCGGCCAGCAGTTCGACCTGGAAGACGAGTTGTTGGATTTCTGGGCAGAGCAAATGCAATTCGGCCCATTGCAACGGTTGATGACAGCCATTCGACAAATCGTGATGCCGCGATATTTCGGTTCGGTGGTGATCTTCGTGGACGAGATTGACGCCGTGCGTGGAGTTCCTTTTTCCACCGACGAGTTTTTCGCCGCCATTCGGGAGTTGTACAACTACCGCACAGAAGACCCCACGCTGGAACAACTGACGTTTTGTTTGCTGGGCGTGGCCTCACCAGCGGATTTGATCCGCGACACACGATTGACTCCGTTCAACATCGGCCAGCGCATCGAACTGACCGATTTCACAGAAGCGGAAGCTCTGCCGCTGGCAATGGGTTTGCGCCGCGAAGAACCTCTGGCGTCGGAACTGCTGAAACGAATTCTGTTTTGGACAAGCGGCCACCCTTACCTGACTCAACGAATGTGCAAAGCCGTCGCCGAAGACAATCGCGCCACCAAAGCCGACGATGTTGATCGAATTTGCGAAGAGTTGTTTTTCACTCGCCGAGCCAGCGAACAGGATGACAATTTGCTGTTTGTGCGCGAACGAATGTTACGCAGCGAGGTTGATCTGGCCGGTTTGCTGACACTTTACGGACAGGTGCGCGACAGCAAGCGAGTGACCGATGACGAAACCAATCCGCTGGTGACTGTCTTGCGATTGTCCGGCGTTACTCGCATCGAAAAGGGTTCATTCAAACTTCGCAACCGAATTTACGAACGAGTCTTTGACCGCGAATGGGCCAGCAAAAACATGCCGGACGCCGATTTGCAGCGACAGCGCGCGGCTTACCGGCGCGGCGTCATTCGCACGTCAACGCTGTCCGCCGTGCTGTTGGTCATCATCGGAGCTTCGCTGTTCATCGCCTTGAAAAAAAGCCGCGAAGCCAGCCGGCAAATGGAAACCAATAAAAAATTGCTGTACGCCGCGCAGATGAACCTGGCTCAACAAAACTGGGAATACTTCAGCGTGGATCGTGTGCTGGACACTTTGCGATTGCACATGCCCAAACCGGGACAGGAAGATTTGCGCGGATTCGAGTGGTACTACCTTTGGCAGCTTTGCCACAGCGAACAGAAATCGCTGACCTTTGATGGTTCGATCTTTCGCGCCGGTGTTTCGCCGAACGGAAAGCTGCTGGCGACTTCCGGCCTGGACAAGGCGCTTCGATTATTGGATTCCGCCACTGACCAGGAACTGGCGTCATTTCCGAATACCTTCGGCCAACAACCTGACTTCGCCTTTTCCGCTGATAGTTCGCTGGTCGCGTTCATCAGCGATTCCCAAACAGTGAAGTTGATCGAAACGGCAACCAGAAAAGAATTGCATTCGTTCACCGTCAAAGGAAGTTCAATTTACGCGGTGGCGCTTTCGCCGAATTCACAGTTCATCGCGGCGCTCAGTTCATACGGCATAGCCAAAATCTGGTCAGTCAATTCGGGAAAAGAAGTGTTTCCGTTAGAGCCGATGACTGCCGCAGCCGGTGCGGTTTTAGGCATGAGTTTTTCGCGTGATGGCAAATGGCTGGCGGCCTGCTCAGTGGGATGCAAAGTCTGGAATGTCCAAACCAAACGGCTGCATTTGAATCTGCGAGCAGGCAAATCGGCTGGCCGCCCTTCGTTTTCGCCGGACAGCAAATCGCTGGTTATCCCAGGCGTGCCAATCACCGTTTTTGAAATCGCCACCGGCAAAGAAATCGCGTTGTTGACCGGCCATTTGGATTTTGTCTTCGGCACGGCGTATTCGTCAGACGGCAAATTTCTGGCGACTGCCGGTCGCGATCAATTGGTCAAAATTTGGGATACCGCTTTGTGGCGTGAAATGGCGACGATCAAAGGCCACAGCAACACGATCATGTCCGTCGCGTTTTCCACGGACGATCAAACTCTGATTACCGCCAGCGTAGATAAAACCGTCAAGTTCTGGCCGATTTCGCAGTTGCTGAAACAAACTCCTTTAACAAAAGCTGAAACCTTCGCCGTGCAAACCTTGCCGCCGAATGGAGCGATTTTGACTTCGCTGTCGTTTTCGCCGGACGGCGAACGCTTGGTGTCAGCAGTTACAACAACCAAGCCGGATGGTTCGCGCCAGGTTGGAGCAAAAGTTTCAGTGTGGGATTTGAAAACCGAAACTGAGCTGCTGACTTTGTACGCAGATGGGAACGCGGCGGACACAATGTTCCGAGCCGTCGCCTTTTCCGCTGATGGAAAATACATACTGACCGGCGATTCGACCGGAGCGGCAAAACTCTGGGCGATGAATGGGCAGTTGTTGCGAAGCTTCATCGGACATTCAGGCGATGTCGTCAAACTGGCGTGTTCGCCAAATGGCAAATTGCTGGCAACAGGCAGCGCGGATCAAACGGTGAAATTGTGGGACATTGCCACGGGACAGGAACTGCAAACGTTGCGTGGTCATCAGACGGCTGTGCTTGGAGTGGAATTCGATTTCGACAGCAAACGACTGGCGACACTCGGCGCAGATAAGACCGCCGGAGTGTGGGACATTGCCGCCGGACGTTTTCTGTGGCTGATCCCTGCCCGGAAACAAACCGAATTCGCAGATCGAGTAATCGCGTTTTCTCCCAACGGGCAAAAGGTGTTGGTCGCCGGAACTCCAGCCATCGAAATTCTGGATTCGGCGTCGGGACGATTAACGGAAACTCTGGCAGGTCATTCCAGAGAAGTCGTCGCTCTCAGCTTTTCGCCGGATCACAAACGGCTGGCCACAGCCAGCACCGACCGCACCGTCAGAATCTGGGATTGGATAAACAAACAGGAAGTCGCCGCGTTACGAACCGAAATCAATCCGGCAACCATAAATTTTTCCCGCGATGGTTCGACGCTGACGCTGATTACCGTCAGACACGTGGTTAAACAATGGCAAGCCGCCGATCCGACAGAAGTCGCCAAACACGGCTGGCAATAACCACTCAACGCAGATTTGCTCGCCTGAAACTCAGCCGCTATAGTTCCATCTCCGTCAACGACCAAACTCAATTGATACAAAATTCAGGCAATCCTATGAATGACAAACTCATTATTGCAGGCCGCGAATTCAGTTCGCGCCTGATTATCGGCACAGGAAAATATCGCACCAACGAACAGATGGTTGACGCTTTTGAGCGCAGCGGAGCGGAGATGATTACCGTCGCCGTCCGCCGAGTGAATATCACAGACCGCACGCAACCTTCGCTGCTGGATTTCATTGACCTGAAACGCTTCGCCATTTTGCCGAACACTGCGGGCTGTTACACCACCGAAGAAGCTGTGCGAACCGCCAGGCTGGCGCGCGAAGTCGGTTTGTCCGACTGGGTAAAAATCGAAGTCATAGGCGACCAGAAAACTCTCTTCCCCGACAACGAAGCCACACTGGAAGCGACGAAAATTCTGGTCAAGGAAGGTTTCACCGTGCTGCCGTATTTCACCGACGATTTGATTATGGCCAAGAAACTGATTGACGCCGGAGCCGCCGCCGTCATGCCGCTGGCTGCGCCAATTGGTTCGGAGCTGGGAATTCAGAATCCGAACAACCTGCGGATCATGCGCGAAGAAATCACCGCAGTTCCGATCATAGTTGACGCCGGAGTCGGCACGGCTTCGGATGCCTGTATGG
>JAGNMH010000491.1 GCA_017991275.1 Acidobacteriota bacterium | reverse complement strand
CCAGTACCTACTTCCAGCAAGCTGCCCACACGGCCATAAATTTGCACTTTGCCGGAAGTCGGCTCTGTCACACGCGAAACGACTTTTAGCAACGTGCTTTTGCCTGCTCCGTTGCGACCGACTATGCCTACAATTTCTCCCGGTTTGACCTCGAAACTGATGTCTTCAATGGCCATGAAGCTATTTTCACTGCCGGTTCTATTTTTCGAGTTAGTTTTTGAAAAAGGATTCAAGCGACGGGCAGAATCGGTTATTGCATCGCGCAAGGTACGGCCAAATTCCACATTTGAATCAAGCCGGTAAAGCTTCGACAAATTTTCAGCTTTGACCGCAAATGGAATTTTCACTGTCGTGTCAAATCCTAACTGGGAGTTTTCTATTAAGGGTGAATAGTTTTATCGCACGCTTCATCTGGTCAGTCAAATGCAGTCAAGTCAATGAGTTGCCGGTTTACGCTCTCATTTCCTGGTTTAGAGTTTCGCTTAAACCTTCAACCAAAGGGCGAGCTTTGAATCCCAGCTCGCGTTCGGCCTTTGCACTGTTTCCCAGGTAAGTCGCCCCAGCCGAAACGCGCAAAGTTTCAGATGAATACTGACCTGAGACTGGAATCACCTTTTCGACCAAACCCATTGCCGCCGACATGGCTCTCAATATGCCAGGAGAAGCTTTCAATCGAGGAGCTTTGACTCCTGTGATTTTCTCTGCGGTTTTAAGAGCATCGTACAAGGTGTGAACCGGCCCGGCTATAAAGTAGCTTTCGCCGATTTTTCCTTTTTCCATAGCCTGAATGTGACCGCGTGCGGTGTCGTCAACGTGCGCCCAGCAATAGGCCGTCTTGTCCGGAACCATTGGCAGTTTGCCCGCCAGATAATGTCGCAGAACTTCAGCAATGGCGCTGGTGTCGCCGGGGCCGTAATTGACTCCGGGTTGAACTATGACCAAAGGCAATCCCGCTTCTATCATTGGCACGGCAATCTCATAATGAGCGCGCCATTTTGTCAGGTCGTATTCGCTCAAATGTTGGCCGGTGAAGCGGTAATTTTCGTCAACGACTTTGCCCCCTGTGTCTGAATTAACGGCCAAAGTGCTGGTGTAAACACCTTTTGGAATGTTCAGTTCTTTCATCAGCTCCAGCACATTGCGGGTTCCGACGACATTGATGACCTGGGCGACTGACTTATCTCGCTCGCCGACTTTGTACCAGGCGGCGATGTGAAAAACGCCGTCAACTCCGGTCATTGATTGGCGCATGCTTTCCTTGTCCGTGATGTCGCCTTCGGCCAGCGAAACTCCCAGCTTGGATAAATTCTCAGCTTTTGCTTTTGAACGAACAAGAGCAACGACTTCGTGTCCGTCGGCGATCAGTTGTCTGGCTACGCGGCCACCGATGAAGCCTGTGGCTCCGGTGATGAAGTATTTCATTTGGGCAACCTCTTGAGAAATGCTGGTCAAACCTGTCCAATTTCCCCAGCTTGGCCAACAGCCCCCTGGCTTCCAATTGGCCTTTGATAGACAACGCAAACTGACAGTTCGCGTTACTTTTTCAACCACGCGTCCGAAATAACAGCTTCGACTTCGACAGGGACGCGCGGCAAAAACTCTTTTGCTCCGGCAATCATTTCGTGGCGAACAATTTCTTTTATTTCCTCGGCAATGGCGACGTTGCATTCGACGACGAGTTCATCGTGAATGGAGTTGACGATACGGGCGTTCAGTCCTCTCAAAGAATCATCAAGCAATCGGATAGAACGTTTGAAAATGTCGGACGACGTTCCTTGAATCGGCGCGTTCTTGCCGACTCGGCGAAGTGCAGCTTGCTCGCTGCGGTCGGTCGGATCAAGGCTGAATTTCCACAACCGCCCGGAAGCCGTTCGGGCCGAACGTTCGCTGACGGCGCGTTCGCCTGCTTCATGCAACCAATGGGCGACACCGGAATAAGCATTGAAATAACGATCAATCAAACCTTCAGCTTCCTTGATCGTAGAGCCAATGCGACCAGCCAGTCCTTCCGCTCCCATTCCGTAAACCAAGCCATAATTTAGGCCTTTGGCGCTTTCACGTTGTCTAGGTGAAATATCGGCCAGCGGCACACCGAACATCTGCGAAGCCGTAGTTCGATGCAAATCTTCGCCAGAATCGAAGGCTCGCAACAAAGCTTCGTCCCTGGAAAAGTCAGCCAGTATTCGCATTTCGATTTGCGAATAATCAGCTACGATCAACTTTGAACCGCTCGGCGCGCGAAAGCAGGAGCGATAATCAGCCGTGTGCGGAATTTGCTGCAAACTGGGCGACGATGTGGTGATGCGTCCGGTCGGAGTTCCAAGCTGACGAAAATCTGCGTGAAGCCTGCCGGTCGCCGGGTTGATGTACCCCAGAATGTTTTCGCCAAACGAAGAGAGGTTTTTGCTCAAGCCGCGATATTCCAGCATGTGGGCAACAACCGTATGATCCTCTGCCAGCTTGCTCAAAGTCCATTCGCGTGTGTCTTCGACTGTGATTCCTATCCGAGCCAAAGCTTCTTTGACTTGTGCCGGACTGTCCAGGTTGATTGGCTCAGGTTCACCAAACAGGTTCATCTGGGCTGCGCCTGCACCTAAGACTTGCTGTAATTCGTCGGCGACGGCATCTCTCTGAACAGTCATTCGATCAAGCAATGCTCGCCAGCGATCAACATCCAGAAAGACTCCGGCCAACTCCATGGCAGTGATTGCAGGCACGGCGGCGAATTCAAGTTCAGCCGTCAGCAGCAAATCTGACTCATCCAGCGCAGCCAACAGCTTTTCTCGCAAAGGCAGCAATACCTGAGCATCGCGCGCGGCGTATTCCAGTTGATTCAGGCTCAGTTCGCCTGCCCAGTTGCTGAGTTGCGCGTCTTTGTTCAACTGCTGGTTCAAATGGCGATTGACGACAGGCTCCAAACCGTGGCGAAGATTTTCGTCACCGGCGGCAATCAACAAACTGGCCAGATAAGTGTCAAAGACTCCACCCATCCTGACACCCAAATGCTTCAGCAAAAACTTTGAATCGAATTTGGCGTTGTGAGCAATCTTCACCGGATGTTCGGCGGCTATGATTTCCAATAGCGGCGCGAGTTGGCCCGCTTGCAATCGAAAGCAATCGAAGATGTAACTGTTTTGAGACGTTGCAAGTTGAAGCAGTCGCAGCTTCGCGGTGTGCGGGTCAAGTCCGGTCGTTTCAGTGTCCAAACCAATCGCCGACTGCGAGCGCAATTCGTCGGCGATTTGCGGCAGTTCGTCAGTGTCAGTGATCAGTTTGTAATTCGGATTCATCTTTCAAACTCATTTTGGGCAAATTCATCTTGGGTTATCGCCATTCATCATGTTCAGGCGAGCGGCGAGATTGCTGGCGTGGTTGATTGTCGCGGAAGAAAAAGACCAAAACGATTCCTGCAATAAAACCTCCGACGTGAGCCATGTAGGCTACGCCGCCGCTGTCACCGCGCGCGGACACCTGGCCAAAGCCACCAAAAAATTGCATCAGTCCCCATAAACCAATGACAATCAAAGCTGGAACTTCGACAATGCCGCGTCCCATCAAGACTCTGACTGATTGGCGCGGGAACAGCACAAGATAGCCGCCCAGCACACCGGCAATTGCGCCAGAAGCTCCAAGATTCGGGATCAACGAATTTGGCTTAACCACAATCTGAGCGGCGCTGGCCAACAATCCGGTTAGCAGATAGAAAATCAAAAAGCGCCCACGACCCATTCGGTCTTCTACGTTGTCGCCGAAAATCCACAGGTAAAGCATGTTGCCGCCAATATGCATCAAACCACCATGCATGAACATGGCGAATAACAGCGTCAGGTAAATCGGAGTTGGGCCGGGGAAAAGCTGGATCCTCCCGCCGCCGACGTTAAACGTGCCGACCAGATCACTCCCGTTCGTGATTTCGGCAGGCACATAACTGTAACCTTGGGTAAATGCAGGATGTCCAGTTTGATAAATGAAGAACAGCACGTTGACGCCGATCAGGGCATAAGTCACCACTGGAGTCGTTTGTCGCTGTGAATTATCGTCGCCGATTGGGAAAAGCATCTTGTCTCCGAATTCAGAAGTCTGAAGCCTGAATGATGAATCGCAAAAATGAGCTGTCCTCAAATCCCGAATTCATCATTTCGAATTCATTCTTCATCTGGTCCCCCATTTGAGTTTCTTTCGCAACACTTCGAAGTAGTTACGGTTCGTTGGCCGTATCAGGTCAAAAGTTGTTTGGCTGCGTTGAACGGTGATTTGATCGCCAGGATGTAAATTGATTTCAACTTGTCCGTCAACCGTCAACATGACGTCGTTGTCAGATTGCGGGAAGATCAAATCTACAAGACTTTCGCCTGGAACAACGACCGGGCGATTCGACAGTGTGTGCGGACAAATCGGCGTCAGCAAAATCGCAGACATGCCGGGGTGAACAATCGGCCCGCCGGCGGAAAGCGAATAAGCAGTCGAGCCGGTCGGCGTAGCCAGAATCATTCCATCGGCGCGAAAACTGTTCACGAACATTCCGTTGATGTGGCATTCCAGTTCGATCATTCGCACAGGCGAACCGAAGTTGACCACCGCTTCATTCAAGGCTCGATGCGACGCGACTGTGTTGCCGTCACGAACCAGGCGAACGTCCAACAGCATTCGCCGATCCACAAAAAAACTGCCTTCGCGCAATTTTTCCAGAGCCGTGAATAATTCGTCTTTGGTGAATTCGGTCAGATAACCCAGCGAACCAAGATTGACGCCGAGAACTGGAACCTGACGCTGGCCGACAAAACGCGCGACTCCCAGCATCGTCCCATCGCCGCCAAGCGAAACCAGCAAGTCTATGTCTTCGGCAAGTTCGCCACTGTTTTCAGTCAGCAGGGTCCATTCACCCTGTTTAGGCGGCTCTTCCATTGCCCTAAGCTTCATCAAAATTCCGCGCGCCTGACACCATTCACCAAGCTGACGCGCCAAATCCCAAGCCTCAGTTTTATGTGGCCCGACAACAACGCC
>JAGNMH010000490.1 GCA_017991275.1 Acidobacteriota bacterium | reverse complement strand
AAATTATTCAGCTTCACCGCCCGCGCCAGCAAGCATCGCGTTTTTCCAGAAAGGCGCTGATGCCCTCCTGAGCGTCATCGGCCATCGCGTTCAAGGTCATCACTTCTTTGGTGTAGTCGTACGCCTTCGCCTGATCCAGATCAATTTGTGTGTAAAAGACCTGCTTGCCAATGCCCAGGGTCAACGGACTTGCGGTGGAAATTTGACGAGCCAGCTTTTCGGTTTCGACGCGCAGTTCCGCAGCCGGAACGACTCGGTTAATCAGCCCCCAATCGGCGGCGGTTGCGGCGTCAATCGGCGCTCCGGTCATCAACATTTCCAACGCGCGTTTGCGGCCAACGGCTCGCGTCAAAGCAACCATCGGCGTTGAACAAAACAGTCCTATACGAACTCCCGGCGTGGCGAATTTTGCTGTTTCCGCAGCTACGGCCAGATCGCAAGTCGCCACCAACTGGCATCCGGCGGCAGTGGCCATCCCCTGGACTTCGGCAATGACAGGCTGCGGGATGTGCTGAATCGCTGTCATCAATTCCGCACAGACATCAAACAACTGCCGGTAATCGCCGAGCGTTCTGCCGCGCAATTCATTCAAATCATGCCCGGAAGAAAACACATTGCCCGCAGCAGCTATGATGACCACGCCGATTTCGCGCGACTGGCCAAGCTGACGAAGACAATCCAGCAATTCCTGCATCAACCCCAACGAAAGCGCGTTGCGGCGTTCTGGCCGGTTAAGCGTAATGCGCGCCAGCGGCGAGGTGATTTCCAGCAGCAGGTTTTCGTAATTTGTCGGCATGATTTTTCTCCTTGTCAGAACTGAAAGTATGTCGAGAATATCAGCGCCCGGACAAGCGGTCTAGGCTGGATAATTCGTTCAAGCTCGAAACTTCCACTGTTTCGACTCGTACTGGAACAACGTCGTTATTTGCAGTTTCAAGTCACACAACAAAGGAGAGAAGAACGCTATGGCATTTCGGTTGAAAAGATTTGTGGGTTTTACGCTCTTGGGAGTTTTGTTGTTGTTAGTGGTTGGCTTGTTCATGTCGGGACTTTGGCGAGCCATCGCCGGGCCGAAAGCGCGCACCGTAACCAATCGAACATTTGAAAGCAGCCCGGCTAGAATGGAACGCGGAAAGTATCTGGTCAAAAACGTGATGGGATGCTTTTACTGCCATTCTGACCGCGATTGGAAAGGCGAAGGCGCAGTACCCATTGAAGCCCGCAAAGGCGCTGGCGCTGTTTTTTATGGCGGCCCCGGAAAGCTGTTTGCACCGAACATCACGCCGGACAAGGAAACAGGCGTCGGCAATTGGAGCGATGACGAACTGGCCCGCGCCATTCGTGAAGGCGTCAGCCGCGATGGTCACGCGCTGTTTCCGATCATGCCATATATGAATTACCGGAAACTGCCGGATGAAGACCTGGCGTCGTTGATCGTTTATCTGCGTTCGATTCCGGCGGTGAAAAACTCCGTTGAAAAATCGAAGCTGGATTTTCCGCTGAACCTTCTGGTCAACACCATGCCTCAACCGCTGGAAGCCGCTGTTACCGCCGACCTTTCGACTCCGGCCAAGCGTGGAGAGTTTCTGGCGACAATGGGCAGTTGCTCCGATTGCCACACGCAAGTTAATGAAAAAGGCGAGCCGCTTCCGGGAATGTATTTGGCCGGCGGATTCACCTTAAACGAACCGACCGGCGAAACCACCGCGGCAAACATTACGCCCGATCCTTCCGGCATTTCGTATTACGACGAAACTCTTTTCCTGGAAGTGATGCGAACCGGGCAGATCAAAGCCCGTAAACTGAACCCGACCATGCCCTGGTCAATTTACGGCAAGATGACGGACGAAGACTTGAAAGCTTTGTTCGCTTATCTGAAGACCGTTCCAGCCGTCAGCCACAGAGTTGATAACACTGAAAAAGCTACGCCTTGCAAAGTGTGCAAGGGCAAACATGGCTTTGGAGATCGCAACTGATTCTTTTTTTAGAACGGCAAAGGATCAGTAACGCAAAGGCGCAAAGTGGCAAAGATGCAAAGGCAGCCGGAACAAAAGAAAGCCTCAACATCTTTGAAACTTTGCACTTCTGCGTTGAAATTGAAATTTCTGCCAGCCAAACATTGACGTCGTGGCTGCCTCAAGCCAAACTACGCCTGCCAACTCAGAGGTAAAATTTCACCGAACACAATCGCTCAATTGTGCTTTCCATATTTCACAGGCAACCGCCATACACGGCTTGATCCATCGGATTTGACATCGGTTGCAACAGGAGGTCTGAATGAATTTCTCAGCGCGCAACACTCGGTTAGCCATCGTTTCCTCGCTAAGTTTTATGTTGATTATTTCGTGTTTGATTGCAGGCGTGAGGTTACGGCAGCGGCGTCAGTCTGCAACAACCAATAACCGGCCAAGTTCCGGCAATCTATCCATAACAAATCAGCAAAACCTGCCCACTGCCGACGGCGGCGCTGATTACTCCAGCGATACCGAAAGAAGCTTTCTGATCCGGCGGTTAAAAGAAAAGCGCGCCGAATTAGCCGAAGGCCTTTATGACAAGCCAAATGAAGCAATGGAATTTTTTCGATTGAAACGACTGGCGGCAGATGAAACCGAAATCCCGGCTGAAAAATATCTGCTGGCTTATCGTCAGATGGAATTGATGTCCAGGCATTCGTTCGGCGACGACAAATTAACGCCTTCACTGAAGCAATCGAGTAAAAATCTGGCGCTGCCTTCGTGGACGTCGCTAGGCCCTGGCAACGTAGGCGGTCGAACGCGAGCAATTGTCATCAACCCAACTACTCCGACAACCATGTATGCCGCCGGAGTCGCGGGCGGTGTTTGGAAAACGACCAACGGGGGAACCAGTTGGTCGCCAACTTCGGATTTGATGGCGAACCTGGCGGTCGGTTCTTTGACCATGGACCCGGCCAATCCAAACATACTTTATGCCGGGACCGGAGAAGGTTTTGCCAATGGTGATGCCGTGCGCGGCGCGGGAATTTTCAAAACCACGGACGGCGGCGCGAACTGGACTCAGTTGGCGAACACGACTTCGACTGATTTTTATTACGTCAACGACATGGCTATCAGTCCCGTCAACTCCAACCGGGTTTACGCCGCGACGCGCACTGGCGTCTGGCGAACAACCGATGGCGGAACCAACTGGACAAAAGTGTTGAATGCGACTTCGGTTGGCTCAACAACCACGGCCATCAATGGCGGCTGTCTGGATTTGGCGATTCGCACCGATAAGCCGACAGATTACATTTTCGCTTCGTGCGGCAACTTCGAGCAGGCACGAATCTTCCGCAACACGGACGCCGGAGCCGCCGGAACCTGGACACAGGTTCACACCGAAGCCAGTGCGGGACGGACTTCGCTGGCGATTGCGCCATCGAATCAGGACATCATTTACGCGCTGTCGGCGGAGCTGGATGGAACTTTTGCCAACGCCTTGCACGCCGTATTTCGTTCGACCAGCAGCGGCGACGCCGGGACATGGGAAGCTCGCGTTCGCAATTCTGACCCGAACAAATTGAACGCTTCGATTATGTCCTTCGTTATCGGAGCCTTTGCCACAAACTGCGGTTTGGACACCACCAACTTTTTCGGAGCACAATCCTGGTATGACAACGTCATCGCGGTTGACCCGACCGACCCACAAAGAGTCTGGGTCGGCGGCGTAGACGTAATGCGTTCGGATGACGGCGCAGCCAACTGGGGAATGGCCACGCATGTGTATCAATCGCGAACCAATCCGCAATACGCTCACCCCGACCAACACGCGATTGTTTTCCATCCGCAATATAACGGCACCAGCAACCAGACGGTTTTCATCGGCAACGACGGAGGCATTTTCCGTTCGGACAACGCCCGCGCGGTTGTCGCAACCGGCAATAACGCTCCGTGCAACGCGGCGGCAACGGCGGTGAACTGGACTTCACTTAACAACGGTTACGGAGTCACTCAGTTTTATCACGGCTCGGTTTATCCAAACGGCGCGACGTACTTTGGCGGCGCGCAGGACAACGGAACCACTCGCGGAAGCGACTCTGCCGGAGCCAATGCCTGGAGTGAAATATGGCCGGGTGACGGCGGGTATACCGCGATTGATCCAACCAACACCAACAATCTTTTTACCGCCAACACAGGCATTTCTGTTGTGAAATCCACCAACGGCGGGACGACGTTCAATTCCGCCGTCAATGGCATCAGCGACAGCGGATTGTTCATCACGCCTTACGTCATGGATCCCAGCAATCCGCAGCGGCTGTTTCTGGGCGGCAGACTTTTCATCTGGCGAACCAACAACGGCGCGACAAGCTGGCAGCAGGCCAGTGCCATCACGCCCGGCTCAGGTTCGGTCAGCGCCATCACTGTTTCGCCTACCAACTCGAATTTCGCTCTGGCGGGGATGAGCGATGGCTACATTCTTAGAACAGATCAAGCACTGACTTCGACTTCCACCACCACATGGCCTTCGACTCAACCGCGAACGGGTTATGTTTCCTCACTGGCGTTTGACCCAACGAACAAGGACATTGCCTATGCCACATATTCGACTTTTGGCGGAGTTCACGTCTGGAAAACCGTCAATGCCGGAACCAATTGGACGGGTTTGAACGGAAGCGGAACAGGCATTTTGCCGGACGTTCCGGTGCATTCGATCGTGGTTGACCCGACAAACACCATGCGGTTGTACATAGGCACGGATGTCGGAGTGTTTTCAACAATTGACGGCGGAGTAACCTGGGCAGTTGAAAACACCAACTTCGCCAACGTCATCACCGAATGGCTGACAATCAACTCCACCAGCAGCACGACTCAGTTGTTCGCCTTCACGCACGGGCGCGGAGCCTGGCGCGTAACAGCCAACCCGACCGGATGTAATTACGTGCTGACGCCAGCCAGCCAGACATTCACCGACGCCGGAGGCAACGGCACGATTTCCGTCACCGCAGAACCCAACGGTTGCAACTGGACGGCGGTCAGCAATGCCGCGTGGC